>CALVIY010000011.1 GCA_944331955.1 uncultured Bacilli bacterium | reverse complement strand
GACAAAATTCTTAATTCTTTAAATTTTCATAAATCCTTATTTTATAAGGGTTTACTCAATTATTTTCCACAACAGTTCTTGTATTTTTTTCCACTTCCACATGGACAAGGATCATTTCTACCTACTTTTTTAACTTTCTTAGGTGTTTTCTTTGTATCTTTTACATCATTAGTTTGTTGATTTTTAGCGACTTGTTTTCTTTCAATATTTTGTCTAATTTCTGCTTTAAGTAAGAATACTGTAATATCTCTATCTATTTTTTGAAGCATATCATCAAATAAGCCATAACCTTCTGTAGTATAAGCTCTTAGTGGATCATCTTGTCCATATTGACGAAGATAAATACCTTCTCTTAAGTGACTCATTACATTAATTTGTTCCATCCAGTAGTTATCTATAACTTGTAGTGATAAAGCTTTTTCAAACTCATTACTAATTTCTACTGGTACTTCTTTAATCTTAGCCTCATATTCATCTTTAGCTTTTTCATAGATATATTCAATTATATCATCAGCATCTCTATTTTCTAATTCTACTTTATTTATATCATTTTTTAATAAGTTTTCATTAGCAAAGTCTGTAATACTTTGTAATTCTTCATCTGTAATATGACTATCAGCATTTCTTGATTTAACTAAATCTGTAACATGATTATGAATAGAATTTAATACTGTTTCATGAATAGATTCACTATCTAGTATTTCATTACGTTTACCATACATGATTTCTCTTTGAGTATTCATAACGTCATCATATTGTAGTAAATGCTTTCTAGCATCAAAGTTATTTCCTTCAACACGTTTTTGAGCTGTTCCTATTGCTTTTGTAAAGGTTTTACTTTGGATAGCTTGATCTCCAAAACCAAAGCTTTTCATCATTTCTCTAATTCTTTCACTACCGAATCTAATCATTAGATCATCTTCCATAGAGACAAAGAATTGAGTATAACCTGGATCTCCTTGACGTCCAGAACGTCCTCTTAACTGATTATCGATACGACGTGATTCATGACGTTCAGTACCTATTACACAAAGTCCTCCAAGTTCTCTTATTTCATCTGATAGTTTAATATCGGTTCCACGTCCAGCCATGTTAGTAGCGATAGTAACAGAACGGTGTTCTCCGATTTTAGAAATAATTTCTGCTTCACGAGCATGATTTTTAGCATTTAATATTTCATGAGGAATATGTGCTTTCTTTAATAAGTCACTAATTAATTCACTGGTTTCAATTGCTATAGTACCAATTAAAACAGGTTGTCCTTTATCATAACGACTCTTTACCTCATTAATAATTGCTTTATATTTAGCACTACGTGTTGCAAAAACTAAGTCAGGTGCATCTACTCTTACAACTGGTTTATTAGTAGGTATTTCTATAACATACATATTATAGATATCTCTAAATTCTTCTTCTTCTGTTTTAGCAGTACCAGTCATACCTGATAGTTTTTTATACATTCTAAATAAGTTTTGGAAAGTAATAGTTGCAAGTGTTTTAGTTTCTTGGTTGATTTTAACTCCTTCTTTAGCCTCTATTGCTTGATGTAATCCATCACTATAAGCTCTTCCTTTCATTAAACGTCCAGTAAATTGATCTACTATTACAACTTCATCATCTTGAACAACATAATCTACGTCTTTTTTCATAGCATAGTTAGCACGTAGAGCTTGGTTAATATAATGTAGTAAAGTTGCATTTTCTATTTCATATAGATTTTTAATCTTAAACATTTTCTCTGCTTTTTCACTACCTTCATCAGTAAGTGATACGCTGATTGTACTTTTACCTGTCTCATCACAGATATAATCAGTTTCTTCTTTAAGAGATTTTGCAAATTTATCAGCATCTATATATAGGTTGGCACTATGTTGTGCACCTCCTGATATTATTAATGGAGTTCTAGCTTCATCAATTAGAATAGAGTCAACTTCATCGACGATAGCAAAGTTTAGAGGACGTTGTACTCTATTTTCTTTTCTAATTACCATATTATCTCTTAAGTAATCAAAACCTATTTCATTATTAGTTGAATACAAAATATCACAGTTATATGCTTCTTGTTTTTCTTTAGGAGACATATCTCTTGTATTAACACCTACTGTTAAACCAAGAAATCTATGTATTCCTCCCATCCATTCAGCATCACGGGTTGCAAGATATTCATTAACAGTAATAATATGAACTCCTTTTCCTTCTAAAGCATTTAAATAAGCAGGCATTACACAAGTTAAGGTTTTACCTTCACCAGTTTTCATCTCGGCAATATTTCCATAGTGAATAGCTAGGGCACCTAGTACTTGAACATAGAATGGTTTTTCTCCTATAACACGGTATGCTGCTTCTCTTGCAACAGCGAAAGCTTCTACTAAAATATCTTCTAATGTTTCTCCGTTTGCTAGTCTTTCTTTAAATTCTTCTGTTTTATGTTTTAATTCATCATCACTTAGTTTAGCCATTTCTTCATCAAGAGCGACTACTTTGTCAGCTTGTGAAGTAAACTTTTTTAATTCTTTATATTCATGATCAAAAATTTTTGTAAATAATCCCATTTATAAACATCTCCTTGCATAATGTATTTTATCAAAAATTAGGAATAATAAAAAGGCTTTAGGTTGATTTTCTTGATTTTTTTCCTATTTAAGGCTATAATACAGGCATCTTATATGAATGAGGGGGATTATTAATGAATAATGTTTAAAAAGGGGTTATTAGTATAGGAATAGGAATTTTATCTACAGTAGGTATTGCAACATGCTTTGGAGCCACTAAAGAAAAAATTCAAGAGGCTGAGTTAGAAAAAATATCTAAATCTTATGTTACTGCTAACGATAATAAGTATAAACTTGAAGATTTATATATTATTGAATCTAATGGCGATGTTAATATCTGTGAAATAAGAACTATAGATACTGCTAGTGAGGAAGAAGAAACTGTATTAGAGGGATTCGACATTAATTATTATAATGACTTCATTAGTATGCCTAAGGATATTAGTTATAGAGTTAAATTTTTTGAGAAAGATGAACAACAAGATATTTTTGACGTTAAAGGTTGGTTTAGATTTGATGATCATAATGATGAAAATTTAATAACACTTTATGATACTATAGTAGGGTGCTATGATATAGATAGTGGAAAATTTGTTAAACCTTTCAGTTTGAGAAATGATGTTGTCACTGCAGAATGGGTCTTACCAAAGGATAAATTATTATTTGAAGATAACGAATTTACTTATGATGAAGTTAAGGGTTATGCTAAAACTTATTTTAAAAAATAAAGAATGATACTTATATGTCTGTATCATTCTTCTTTTTTATTCAGCTTCTATTATACCATAGCCACCATGTTTTCTTTTATAAACAACTGCTTCTTTATTGGTATCAACGTTTTTAAATAAGTAAAACTCATGTCCTAGTAATTCTAGTTGAAGGATTGCCTCTTCTTCATCCATAGGCTTTACTTCTATTTTCTTATGTTTAATAATGTTATTTTCTTCATGTTCTTCTTCTTCGATATCTACAATATTAAAATCGATTCTAGTTTTAGCTTCTTTAGCTTTAATTTTAGTCTTATTCTTTCTAATTTGACGTTCTATAACATCTATTGCTTTATCTACTGATGCATAGAAATCATCTTGAGTCTCTTCAGACCTAATAATAAAATTGTGAAGTGGAATTGTAATTTCGACAGTTTGCATATGTCCTTTAACTTTCACTACTACGTTAGCACGTACACTATCACTGTTTTCTAGATATTTCTCTAATCTTTTTAATTTCTCATTAATGTAGTCTTTCATCGCAGCAGTTACTTCAATTTTGTCACCACGAATAATAATTTCCATATTATCACCTTCCTTAACAATAATATACCACAAAAGGAGCAAAAAAACCAACTATTTTGCTAAAGCTGGTTCTTTTATTGGTGTTACATCGACTGCTTGATACCCTTTACTAGTTTCAAGCAATGTAAATTCTACATATTGTCCTTCAGACAAAGTCTTATAACCGTCGCAATTAATAGTTGAATAATGAACAAAAATGTCTTCGTTTTCTTTATATTCAATAAATCCATAGCCTTTTTCATTATTGAACCACTTTACTTTTCCTATCACTAGAATCACCTCCACATCCTTTTATTCCTCATTAGGTGGCTACTTCTTTTCAAACGATGTGAATTCATTATAACAACTGTTGCAATAATATTTATAATTTTACCGGCAATTGTTAGTTTCAGGCTTTAAAATGTTTATTTTATTAAAAAAAATGTCTTTTTTTCACTTTATAGTAAAAAAATAGCATTTAAAGGAATTGTTATTATTTTTTATAATTAAAGATATATAATATAGGTAGCATAGGAGGATGGTATGAAGGAAGTATTTTTAAATCATACTATGAACTTTATTGCTAGAAATACTAATGATCAAAAAGAGTTAAGTGAGGAAGAAAAAGAAAAGTTAGAATATGGTTTAGAAGGTCTTTATATGACTATAACTAAACTAGTAATAATTTTTCTAATTGCATTACTTCTTGGCTTCATCAGAGAATTTCTTATTACATTAATATTTTTTAATATAATAAGATTCCCTGGTTTTGGATTTCATGCAAGTAAGTCTATAGTTTGTTTAACTTCAAGTACACTTTTAATATTGGGATTACCTTATATATTTATTACTTTTGAAATTAATCTTACTATTAAAGTAATTCTATGTGTGATTTCAATTATTACATTTATAATTTGTGCACCTGCTGATACTTGGAAAAGGCCTTTAACTAATAAGAAAAAAAGGCTTATTAGAAAAGTATGTGCAACTGGACTTGCAATTATTTATAGCATACTTATTATAGTATTTAATGGCTATGAGATTAGTGATTTATTAATGGCCTCATTACTTATTGAAACTATTTTAATATCTCCTATTATGTATTTAATATTTAAAGAACCATATAGGAACTATAGAAAGGTTTAAACATTTTTCATGTTTAAATAAAAAGTAGTAAAGAAAGGAATGAAAAGGAAAATGAAAAAAAGAATGGCTAAAGTTCTAGCAGCTGTTGCAATGCTTGCTACTGCTAGTGCTAGTATGGGATGTACTTGGTTATGTGTTGAAGAACCAAAAGCTTTAAAAAATATGGACTAATAAAATTCGTAGTTTTACGAATTTTATTTTATACAAATTTTTTGAATAAAATAGTCATTAAGGAAAATCTGTGAACTTTCAATCCATTTTTCTTTGTTTAATACTTTACTTACATAGTATAGCCCTTTACCATGATTTTTTCCTTTAGTAGTATATCCTTTCTTTTTCATATCTTTAATTGGAATAATGTTTTTATAAGTATTAGAGATTGTGAATGTTAAATTATTATTAGACTTATATATTTCAAGTGTTACAGATTTATTTTTAGAAATAGCGGCTGCTTCTAGAGCATTATCTAAATAAATACCTAGAACAATACAAAGTTTTCTTAATTTTTTCTCTTCTAATTTCTTTAATAAAGAAGTTGCTTTAGGACTTGCTTCTATAATCATCTTTACTTTTTTATTTTTAGCCAATGCAACTTTATAGTATATTAGACCTTTTAGACCACCTTTAGGAATATTTTTTAAATCTTCTATATCATTGTCATCTATTACTATAGTAAAGTTTAACATCTCATCAATTTTGTTAATTATTTTTTTGTTTTTAGTCATATTTCTTATTATAGATAAATTATTCTTTAATTCATGTCTATACATTTGTTCATCGTCAATCCAATTTTCAAATGTTTGAACATAATCAAACAAAATATTATACTCATCATTTAGCTTTTCATAATTTGTTATTTCTGAAATATAAAAATAGTATAGAATCAAAAGACCAAATAAGCCTATGATTGTTATTGCATAATATAAATTAAGTTTAAATATAGCAGTTATATTAAAGAATAATATGGCAATAATTAGAATACTTACTATTGCAAATATTGCTATTTTATATCCTGTTTTATTATTTATCTTTTTGCATAGATATGTTACTTTATTAGATATAAAATCAAGAGTAGAAATTAAGTAAGAAAAAACACCCACAAGTAAATTATTAACAAATGATATGTACCATATATTTCTAACTTCTTCATAACTAAAAATCATTAAGTTTATAGAAGTAAAAAATAAATCCGATAGAGTTACTAATATAACTTCTACACTACATAATACTATTGAGGTTACAAGATTTATTTTAAAATATCTTTTATACAGTACTATTGATAATATATATGATATTAATAATACAAGTGCATTATATTTTGTTTCATAAAAAATAAATGTAGGTAGCGTTATGATTAAAATTATTAATATTGTATATGTTGAAACCTTCTCATGATTTTTTGCTAATTGCTTTACTATAAAAAAACTAGTAATAGGCATAATTGAGTATATTATTATTTTAATTATCAGTTCGAACACAATTTACCAACTCCTTTTTACCTGATCTAGATATCAAATTAGTGCTCATACCATTTACGAATAGCACTTCATTTTCTTTGGTATCATAACTTCTTATTTTATCTACATTCAAAATTAGACTCTTATGAACTTTTAAGAATCTTTTGTCTAATTCTTTAGCAATGGCATTTAATGTAAATGGTGCTTTAAAATTTCCATAATCTGTATGGACTATACATCTTTTACTATCTTGTTCTTTTTCTATGAAGATAATATTCTTAAGTTCTATTTTATATAAAACATAGTTATATTCATAACTTAAGCATTTTTCTCTACTGTTATATTGTTTATATATTATCTTTAAAGTTTCTTTTAACTTTGTTTTACAATTATCAAATTTACTAATGAAATCTAATAAATACAATCTATTAGATAATGCTTCATATCTATATTCTGCAAATGCAGTTACTATTATTATAATAGAGTTCCAATCATCTAATTCTTCTCTTATAAATCTCGCTGCATCTAAACCTGAACCATTTTTAGTCTTAATATCGAAGAAATAAACTTTGAAGCCTAACTCTTTTCTTGCTAATGATTCAAAATCACTTTCATAACTTTCTAACTCGTATGTTTTATATTCAACATCGTAGTTCATCATAAATTTATCTACTTCACTTTTTATAAGATTTCTAAACTCCTTTTCATCATCGCATATAATAAAATTTAACACTACTACCTCCTCCTTTGATACTGCACATACACTTCTAAATTTTACCATATATTTCCAGTTTATATTAAATTTGTCAAAAAAAAATAGTAGCTATTTAGCCCTATTTTTTGGGTTCTTTACTTTTTTTACTTTAGGTTCTTTTTTTATTACTTCTCCTACTTTTTCAATTATATTATCTGTTACTTCTTTATTCTTTTTAGAAATTACTGTTGTTCTTAGAACAAACCATACAACAATGATAAATATTATAATATATAAAATTTTACCCATATATGGATCTTTTAGGGAATAGAATATAGATGCAAAAGCGAAGAGAATATTAAAACCATATATTATTAGTACTGTTGTTCTTTGTGAAAAATTCATTCCTAATAATTGATGATGTATGTGTTCTTTATCCGGAGAAAACGGTGCTTGATGTTTTAATAATCTTCTTATAATGGCGAATAATGTATCTAATATTGGAATTCCTAAAATCATTAAAGGAACAAACAAACTGGTTAATGCTGGTCCTTTAAACTCTAATAGAGTAATTACTGCTATCATAAAGCCTAAGTACATTGCACAGTCTCCACAGAATATTTTAGCTGGATAGAAATTATGTAACAAGAATCCTAAAGTTGCTCCTAACATAATAAATGTTAATGTCATAACAAGTGTACCGCTACGTCCTTGGAAATATCCTATTATACCTATGGTTAAGAAGAATATACTACTGATACCACCACTTAAACCATCTAATCCGTCAATTAAGTTTATTATATTAACACATGCTACTATAAAAAGAATTGTTAATGGGTAGGAAAACCAGCCAAAATTAATAGTATATCCAAAAGCTGTTATATTGTTTAATAAGAATCCTCCATAAAATACTAATATTGATGCGGCAATTATTTGTCCTATTAGTTTTGTTCTAGCTCTAAGGGATTTAATATCATCTGCTATTCCTGTTAAAACTATTATAAAGCTTCCAATTAAGATTGAATTCATCTGGACACTTTCTGTTCCAAAGAGCATATAACCTATTAGAAATGCCAAAAATATTCCTACTCCTCCTAGTTTGGGTATTACTTTTTTATGGATATGTCTATTTCCTTCATCTGTTCTTGGTATATCTAATGCTCCTATATGTGTAGCTATTCTTTTCATAAATGGCATTATCAAAGCAGAACAGATAAAAGTAGTTATAACTATCTTTAGAATATCTATTATTTGTTGATTCATAAATTTTCCTCTTTTCTAAAATTATTATAACAAGAGTAATAAATTTTTACAACAAAAGAAAAAACTAAAGCATATCTTTAGTTATCTTCTAATAATTTAATATTATCTAAAAGTACTCCTGTACCTTCTACAACACAAGTTAGAGGGCTATCTGCTATTAATACTGGTACTTTTAGTTCTTTCTTTAATACTTCATTTAAACCTTTAAGCATAGAACCTCCACCTGTTAGAATAATACCTTTATCCACAATATCTGCGGATAACTCTGGTGGTGTTTGTTCTAAGACGTTAGTAGCAGCTTTTACTATTTTATAAATTGATTCATGTAAAGCTTCTTCTGTTTCTTGTTCATTTATTTCAATTGTGTTAGGTAGTCCTGTTACTAAGTCTCTACCTCTTACTTCTAATTTATTTTTCTTATCAGGTTCATATAGGTTTGCAAAGTCTATTTTTATATCTTCTGCTGTTTTTTCTCCTATTAACAGTTTATATTTTTCTTTGATATATTTAACAATATCTTGATCAAAGACATTTCCTGCAATTCTTACGGATGCACTATTTACTATATCATTTAATGAAAGAATTGCAATATCTGTTGTTCCTCCTCCAATATCTATTACCATGTTAGCACTAGGTTTTGATATATCCATACCTGCTCCTAGTGCTGCTACTTTAGGTTCTTCTTCTAAGAATACTTTTCTTGCTCCTGTACGTTCGGCTGCTTCTTTAATAGCATTCTTTTCAACTGGAGTTACATTAGTTGGACAACAAATTAAGATTCTAGGTCTTGATAAGAAGTTTCTAGCATGTATTTTTCTAATAAAATAATCTAGCATTATTTCGGTAATCTCAAAATCTGCTATAACTCCATCTTTCATAGGTTTTATAGCTTTTACTTTTTCAGGAGTTCTACCTAACATTTCACTAGCTTCTTTACCTACTGCTACTACTTTTTTATTATCTGTATCAATAGCAACAACACTAGGTTCGTTTAAAACTATTCCTTCTCCTTTTATATATATTAATACATTTGCAGTACCTAAATCTATTCCAATATCTTTTGATAACATCATATCACGTCCTTTTACTGTTAATATTTTAGCAGAAATATATTATAATGTAAATTGTTTTTCTTAGAAAAAAAACGGTATTTACTCCGTTTCTTCATTAGTGTTAGTATTTTCTTCAGTTGTATTTTCAGTAGTACTTTCTGTTATGTTTTCTTTATCATTACTATCACTAATTACTTGATCAAAATATTTACTAGGATCTACGACTTCACCTGATTTATAAAGTTCAAAATGTAAGTGATTTCCTAGATCTTGATCGATTGTGTTTGTACCACTTTTACCTATTACTTGTCCTCTAGTTATAGCATCATTCTTTTTAACTGATACTTCACTTAGACTTTGGTAACTACTAATGAAGTCATTATCATGCTTTATTTCTACAATTGTACCAAGAAGCTCATCTTCTCTTACATCTACTACTGTTCCATCTAATACTGATACTACATCGAAAGTATCTGTTAGACCAAAATCCATACCTGAGTTTTGAATGTAAGTATTTTCATGATAAAGAATTGATTTTTCTTGAGATTCTGCTGCTGCTTGATAATCATAGAAGTATTTAAGAGTTTGAACATTTTCATCTGTGTATGGTTTTAACATCTTAATTTCTTCTTTGATTACTTCTTGATCTTTTTCTCTATCATCAATAATAGATGAGTTAACATATTCTATGTCTTCTTCTTTTGGATTATTCGCTTGCATATTTTGACTTACATAGAAAGCACCCATTCCTGTTAGTGAGAAAGCAATTAGATAAGCACCAATAATAGCACTGTTTTTAACACCTTTTTTCAATCTTAATTTTTTCATTAACATCACCTCATTAAGAGTTTTAACGGAAATGAAAAAATTATACTTTAAATTTTATTTTTTAAACAATTATGGCAGATTCATATAAATCATAGATGCAATTTGTTACTAAATAAATTAAGGCAATAGCTAGAAAAAAATAGAATACTCTTGCTTGCCAAATTTTATTTTTTTTAAAAATAGCATTAATATTAACTGAATCTAAACTCCATACGACAATAATTGTTACTAATAGATATAGAAAGTATTTAACACTCATTATTTACCTCATATTCTTTAATTTTATTTACTCTTCTAATATGTCTTTCTTCATTTGAAAATGGTGTAGTAATAAAGGATATTATTAGATTATAAGCATAGTCTACATCCATGTTTTCATTTAAGCAGATTATATTAGCATCATTATCATTTCTTGTTTCTCTTACATCTTCTAATGTTATTACTCTTGCAGCACGTACTCCTTTTACTTTGTTACAAGCGATAGATATTCCTATTCCACTACCACAGATAGCGATACCAAAGTCTATTTCTTTATTAGTTAAAGCTTTTCCTAATTTAAAGGCATATAAAGGATAGTCAACATTTTCTGTTCCTTTAGCACCATAATCTATTATTTCATAATCTTTTTTTAATTTTTCTAAAAGTTCTACTTTTAATTTATAACCTCTATGGTCATTAGTTATTCCTAGTCTCATATTTTCCTCTTTTCTTTTTTATTATGTATTTTAACACTTATAGTATACCATTGTTTAAATATGTTTAAAAGAAAAAAGCAGTAAACACTGCCTTATTCTGTTTCTTTTTTATTAAAACCATATTTCTTATTAAACTTTTCTACTTGTCCTGCTTTAGATGCTCTTCCTTGTTTTCCTGTATAGAATGGATGACAATTTGAACATACTTCAACTGTAAGTTCGTCTTTGTTAGACATAACTTCAAATGTCGCACCACAAGCACATGTTACTTTACATGGTCTATAGTTTGCTGGATTATTTTTTGCCATTTTTCTTCTCTCCTTTCGCCATGATAATTTATTTATCATAGAAATTATCCCTTTAAGGAACTAATTCGCTACTTAATATATCAAATTATTTAAGATTTGACAAGTTTTTTATGCTTAAAAGTTAAATCTAAAATGTTATTTACGAAAATTCGTAACTAATTTATTACATTTTCTCTCGTTATATAGAAACCAATATGGTACTATAGTTATAGGAACATTTAATAGTTGGGTGAGACCTCAGAAAGGAGGTCTAAATAATGAACAAGAAAGATTGTTTAATATTTTCTCTAGTAATTATGTTGTTTCTTCAAGATATCTTGCTGTTATTTGCTATACTTGCTCTAAAATGAAAGAAACCGCCTAACTCATAACTGTTTGATTAGGTGGCTCTCGTAAAATAAATTATTGGGGTCCACTCAACACGGTAATATTAAGTGTTCCTTTTACTATTGTATGTAAATTTCTTTTTACATATACATCTTATCATATAAGTATCTTTTTAGCAAGAGTGTTTTTACTAGAATATCTATAAATAATTCTCTATTATTTTTGTAGCAATCATTTGATAGATTTCCGTTGTTGGATATATGTTAGTAGGATTATCTATGTAATCTTTATTTTTCTTAAATAAATTATAAATATCTAAATACTCTATATCATAGCTTTTAGAAAGCTCTTTAGTTTTTGTTATTAGGTAAGTATAGAGTCTTTCTGTGGTGAGTGTTTCTTCTTCTAAAGGATTATAAAAGCCTATAAATATTATATCGTCTTTAGCATATTTTCTTAACTCTTTAAAAAGAGAATCTAACTCATCTATAGTTTTATCTACTATAGTAGTTATTTCTTTATTAGATAGATTTTCCACAGATACTGTGGATAAAGTTAAACTAGTTAGAATATCATCCATTCCTACAGATAAAGTTACTAAATTAGCATCGCGAAGACATTTTTTTAGCGATAAATTTTTTCCATCCTTAGTTATAGTCCAATTTGTTTCTAATTTGTTTTTTAAATCTATTACTCTTGTACCACTTGTGGAAAAATAGTTATTATATTCTTTTAATAAATCTTTATCTTTAAGATAATTTGCTAGATAATTACTATATCCATAGTTAGTATTGCCATTTGAATCTATTCCTACACTTAGAGAATCACCTATCGATATATAAGTTATTTTATCGTTATGATTAAAGTAATAGATGGTATAAACTAAAAGACATATAGTTAAAAGGCATAGTATTTTTTTCATAATTACCTCCAAAAAAAGACTAGAGTTATTTACTATAATTATATTTCTCTAGTCTCTTTTTAATACTTTTAAATGTCTTTTAATTCTAGATTTGCTCCTACTCCTAGGAGTTTTTCTACTATGTTTTCATAACCTCTTAAGATGTGTTCAACATTTGTTATTTTAGTTGTTCCTTTAGCCATTAGACCAGCGATTACTAATGATGCTCCTGCTCTAAGGTCAGTTGCTACTACATCTGTTCCTGTTAAGCTTGTAGGACCAATTATAGTTGAGGTTTGATTTTTTACTCTTATATCTGCTCCCATTTGATTTAAATATGGGATGTGCATAAATCTATTTTCATAAATTGTTTCTTCTATTTTACTTCTACCATTACATTTAGTAAGTAAAGGTGTTAGGGGTTGTTGTAAGTCTGTGGCAAAACCTGGATATGTTTGAGTTTTAACATTTACTGGTTTATAGTCTTTTCCACTACTTACAATTATATAATCTGTTCCTATATCAAGGAAAACTCCCATTTCTTCTAATTTACTAGTTAGTGCTTCTATATGTTCTGGGATAATATTAGATATTTTTAAATTATTACCAATAGCAGCGCCTAGGATTACATAAGTACCTGCTTCTATTCTATCAGGGATTACTTCATGGAAACATTTACCTAACTTTTCAACACCTGTTATTTCAATACTACTTGTTCCTGCTCCTCTTATTTTAGCACCCATGTTGTTAAGTAGTGTTGCTACATTAACAATTTCTGGTTCTTTAGCGGCATTATCAATGATGGTTGTTCCTTTAGCAAGAACAGCTGCTAGCATGATGTTAATAGTTGCTCCTACACTTGCAAAGTCAAGGTAGATGTTTGCACCTTTTAATTCTTTAGCTTCTACTGTATAAATATTTTCTTTATTAGTTACAGTTGCTCCTAAGGCTTCAAAACCTTTAAGGTGAAGATTAATTGGTCTTGCTCCAATTGAACATCCTCCAGGTAATGCCATAGTTACTTTTTTATACTTACCTAGCATTGCTCCCATAAAGTAGTATGATGCTCTTAATTTTTTAGTGTACATACTAGGTATTTCTTTATTTTCCATTTTTGATGGATTAATAACTAGACTTTCTGTAGCGCGTTTTACATCAACATTTAAAAATTCTAATATTTCACAAAGAGCAGCTGTATCAGTAATATCAGGAACATTACAGATTGTTACTTCTTCACTTGATAAAATTGCTGCTGGTATTAATGCTACAACACTATTTTTGGCCCCACTTATTCTTATTGTTCCAGAAAGAGGATTACCTCCTTTTATTTCAAGTATTTTCATTGTTAATCACAAACCTCTCTTTAATATATTATATTATTTTTTTAGTTTTTGGAACTAATATGATTTGGGTTAAAAACATCTACAAGTTCACTAATTTTAGCTTTCATAGCAGCTTCTCCACTACCTATTACTTTTCTTGGATCATAAACACTTGGATTTGTACCAATAAATTTGGCTACTGCTTTATGCCAAGTTACTTGTAGTTCTGTATTTATATTTATTTTACTAATTCCACAGCTTATTGCTTTTTCTATCATATTATAAGGAATACCTGTTCCACCATGTAAGACTAAAGGAATAGATAAAGCATCATCTATTTGTTTCATTCTTTCAAAGTCTAAATTAGGTTCTCCTTTATATAGTCCATGAACTGATCCTAAAGCTGGAGCGATAGAATCTATTCCTGTTTTAGCTAGTTCAAGACAATCTTCTAGAGTTGCTCTAAAAACATCACCGTAGACATTATCCTCAGTACCACCAACATGTCCTACTTCTGCTTCTACTGATACGCCTTTAGAATGAGCATAATCTACTACTTCTTTAGTTATCTTTTTATTAGTTTCTAAATCATATTTACTAGCATCTATCATAACACTAGAAAATCCAGCATCTATTGCTTCTTTACAACTTTCAAAACTACTTCCATGATCTAAATGTAAACATACAGGGATAGTTATATTTAAATCTTTTATTAGACCTTCTACCATACATCTAATTGTATAGAAACCACCCATATATTTTTTAGCACCTTCACTAACTCCTAATATTACGGGAAGATTCTCTTCTTGCATCTTTTCTAAAACATATTTAGCCCATTCCAAATTATTAATATTAAAATGAGGAACGGCATATTTCTTTTCTTTTGCGTCTTTTAACATTTCATTAAAATTTACTAACACTATTATCACCTTCATATATATAATAAAGCAAGTATCTAGTGTTTGTCAAAAGAAAAAGAAAGATGTTTCTTCCTTTCAATTGCTTACTATTTATTATATTAATATAAAAATCACACTTTTGCAGGTATTTCGACCTAATTTATCACACTTTTGCAACGTTTTTTAAACTTTTTATCACACTTTTGCAAGCTTTTTTGGTAAAATTATCACACTTTTGTTTAGAGCATCAAAAAAGAAGTGTTATTTAACTTCTTTTACAAGCGGGTTTACAGTATGAAATCTTAATGGAAGTATTTCTTTTTTTATAATCTCTTCCATCTCTTCATCACTGATTAATCTTTTTATACTCATAAAACTTCACCCAATTATAGTCTTTACAAAAACTTAACTTTTATTCGAAAAAGTAAGTAAGTGCTAAGACTAATAATAAGATACTTCCTATTATATTGGCAATTTTACCAAATTTTAAAGTTAAAAACTTACCTATATTAAGACCTATAAAGGTAAAGATAAAACTTGTTATAGCGAATAGTGTTCCTGCTAAAATAATATTTTCATTATGAGTTCCTAAAGCTATTCCTACTGAAAAGCTATCTATACTAACACTAAAACCAAAGATAAAAGCATTCGCTAGACTTTTAAAATCTTTTTTCTCTTCATCTAATTCTTTTATATTAAGTAACATCTCGATACTTAGAACAGTAAAGATTATTCCTACTAAAATATCTGGATTACTTATTATATGATTTACAATAAATAGTCCTAATATACTTCCTAATAGTGGCATTATAAAGTGAAATATTCCTACTGTTATACTTAAAAAGTTTTTTATTTTTTTAGATAGGTTTAAAGTACCATAAACGATAGATAAAGAAAAGGCATCCATACTTAGTCCTATCGCTAGTATTATTAACTCTAAAATATTCAAAGTAATCACCTATCAAATTTTATTCAGATAGGTATATATTTATTAAAAGTATTTATCTATCATTTCTTTTACAAATGATTTATATTCTACTTCATCAGTATTAGTTTCTTCCCCTTCCATTAGACATAGAGGAGGAAATAAAACACACCACCAATTTTCACCATTACCACTTCCAAGAGTTACAACTAAAGATTCATAATAACCTTCTTCATAAATAACTCCTTTATAGTTTTTTTCTGGGAAGTAATTAATTCCAAAGTTAACTTTATAGCCCGTATTTATCTTATTTGTTAAAAGTGTTCTTTCTACTAGTGATTCAAAATGATTTTGATTATTCTTTAGAATACTTCTTGTTTCACCAATTGAAGTACTATTCTTTAAAAGTGTATCTAAATCTTTTTCTAAAGCTTCTTTTACTATTGTTTTAGTTTCTTGGTCTTCTTTAGTATTAGACTCTGCTACTACTCTAAATCTAATCGCTTCATCAGGAATTACTATTTCATCACTTTCTTTATTTAAATTTGGTATAAATACTAAGATTAAACTTGCTAAGATTAAATATTTTTTCATATAAAAATATCACCCTTTCTACACTTAATTAATGAGTGATATTTTAATTTTTTAATCAATATTTTTTTCGACAAATAGCATTCTATCTTTATTACTTAAATCTTTTTTAATAATTACTTTACTATTAGGTATAGTAGATAATACTAATTCTCTTAATTCAATTCCTTCTAAATAGCCTATTTCAAAGGCGATTAAGTAATCATCTTGTAAATAGTTATTAATATCTTTTAAAATACTTCTATAGCAGTCTAGACCATCTAATCCACCATATAAGGCTAGATGAGGTTCATTGTCTCTTACTATTTCTTCTATTTCTTCATCAGTTTTAATATATGGGGGATTTGATACTATAACATCATACTTATCTAAAGGTATGTTTTCAAACCAATCACTTTTTATGAAGTTAACATCTAAGTCTAGACTTTTAGCATTATCTCTTGTTACTTCTAGGGCTTCATCACTTATATCAACTAAAGTAACATCTGCATCCTTAAAAAAGTATTTTAAAGTTAGGCCTATAACACCACTTCCACAACCTAAATCTAATATTTTAGGATTAGTTATATTTTTCTTTTCAAGATAATTCTTTATATTTTCAACTAACTCTTCTGTCTCAAATCGTGGTATTAGGACATTTTCATTAACTTTAAACTTTAATCCATAGAAATTAACATGACCTATTACATATTGAATAGGTCTGTTTTCATTTAAGGCTTTTAAAGACTCTTTATAAAGATTAACGATACTATCATCTACTACTTTATCTAGTATAGTTAATAGTTCTAGAGGGTTAACTTCAAGGAAAGTAGCAAGTAACATTTTAGCATGAGTACTACTTGTATATTTTTTTCCATAGACAATTAACTCTTCAACTGTCATTCTTCTTCTCCTGCTAATTTTCTTCTTTGATCTTCCATAATTAAAGCATCTATTATCTCTTCTAAATCTCCATTCATAACTCTATCTAGGTTATTAGTAGTAAAACCAATTCTATGGTCTGTTACTCTATTTTGAGGATAGTTATAAGTTCTTATTTTTTCGGCTCTATCACCTGTACCTATTTTATTACGACGTGATTCTCCTAGTTCTTCTTCTTGGCGTCTTAACTCTTGTTCATAAAGTCTTGCTTTTAATACTTTCATCGCTTGTTCTTTGTTTTGAATTTGACTTCTTTCATTTTGACAAGTAACAACTGTATTAGTTGGTAGGTGGGTAATACGTACGGCACTATCAGTTGTATTAACTCCTTGTCCTCCACAACCAGATGATCTGTAGATATCTATTCTAAGGTCAGATGGATTTATTTCGATATTAACATCTTCTGCTTCTGGCATTACAAGCACTGTTGCAGTTGATGTTTGAATTCTTCCATTACTTTCTGTTACAGGTATTCTTTGG
The DNA here is from genome assembly GCA_944331955.1 of uncultured Bacilli bacterium. Lineage (GTDB taxonomy): Bacteria > Bacillota_I > Bacilli_A > RF39 > UBA660 > Onthousia. The sequence continues at coordinate 16,366 of CALVIY010000011.1, read as the reverse complement.
ACTCTATGAGAACCACTTTCATATTTAAGTTTAGAGTAAGCACCGCTTCCTTTAACCATAAATTCTACTTGACTAAATCCTCCTGCAGTTCCTTCTTCAGCATTGATTAATTCTGTTTTAAATCCTACTTTATCAGCATATTTAGAATACATTCTATAAAGGTCACCTGCAAAGATATTAGCTTCATCTCCTCCAGCTGCTCCTCTTATTTCAACAATAACATTTTTATTATCATTAGGATCTTTTGGTATTAAAAGTATTTCTAAGTCATGTTCTAACTTTTCTTTCTTTTCTTCTAAATCTTTTAACTCTTCTTTAGCGATATCTTTTAATTCATCATCTTTTAACATTTCTTTAGTCTCAGGAATAGCTTCAATAACCTTTTTATATTCACGATAAACTGTTACTGTTTCTTCAAGTTCTGACATTTCTTTTGATAATTCTCTTGTTTTATTAATATCTTTTAGAACTTCTTCACTCATTAGTTCTTTTTGTAAGTCCATATATTTCTTTTCTGTAGCTTCAAGACGTTCTATCATTATAACCAGTCCTTTCTTTTTCTTTGTAATTATAGCATAAGTATAATAGAAATATCAATGCTTTTATACATATGAAAAGATATTACAAACAATTGTAATATCTTAACTTTCCTCTAATTCATCTTCATCAACTACAACTAAATCTTTTAAATCTTCATTAGTATCATCATAGTCATCATCGTCATCGGCATCACCAGAATCATAGTTATCTTCTTCAGATTCATCTGGTAAGATGCTATCTTCTTTAATTTCTTCTTCCTCTTCATCTTCGTCTTCTTCTGTTACTTTTACGATTTTATCAGAGGTATGACGACTTCTTAAGTCCCATGATCCATCTTCTAATAAAATGAATCTTTTATCTGTTGTAAGAAGTGTATAATAGTCACCTATTTTTTCTTCATAAGTTTTATTAGGAAGCTCTAGTAATGTTACTACTCTTTTAAAAAGGTCAGCAGTATTCATTTTTCCTTCTTCTTCTAATATATAATAAGTTATGTCTTTATGTGACAGTAGTTCTAAATCTTCTTTTTTCATTTTAGCTAACTTCATAAAAATTCCTCCTATAGCTTACAGCTTACAACTAAGACATTATATGTAATAATTCTTTTTTTGTGTATTAAATCAGATAAAGTTATAGCATGAATTTATATAAAAGGCAATACTTTTTTATACATTTATATTGTTTTACATTTTTTCTGGCACTTCAATTGCTAGTATAGCAAGTAGTTCTTCATTCGTTTCTTTAACTAATTTTGTAAGTGTAAGCCAGCTTTCTTTTATCTTTTCATCGCTTTCAGTTAAGATGTGATTTTCTTCATAAAACCTACTGTATAAACTTGTCAAGTTATATAGGTAATCTGCTATAGAACTTAAATCTTTATTATTATAAGCTTTATGTAAAATATTATTCTTCTCCATTAATAAAAGGATAATTTCTTTTTCAGTATCTGTTGGTTTATTGTAATAGTTATTATAGTCTATACCCATATCTTTCGCTTTATTTAAGATAGATTTCATTCTAATAGTATTATATAAAATATATGGTCCTGTTTTTCCTTCTACATCAATAAATTTACTTGGCTCAAAGATATAGTCTGTTGTTCTATTAGGTAAGAAGTCAGCATATTTAATTGCTGCGATAGTTATTTTTTCAGCGATTTCCTCTTTATTATCTGTATCTTTATTCATGTGAGTAAGTATTTCTTCTTTAACACTTTTTATAAGACTTTTTAGAGTTGCAGCATTACCATCTCTTGTTTTAAATGGTTTACCATCTGTTCCATTCATTGTTCCAAAGCCATAAAACTCTAAGACTGTATCTTTTGGCACAAGATTTGTTTTGTATGATGCTCTAAATACTTGATTAAAATATAGTTCTTGACGCATATCTGTTATATACCACATTTCTTTAGGATTAAATCTTTTCATACGAGATGTGATGGTAGCAAGTTCTCTTGTGGCATAAAGAGTTGCACCATTACTTTTAATAACAACAAGTGGTGGCATAGGAGCTTTATCTGTATCTTCTATTACTTCAACTATTTTAGCTCCTTCACTTTCTACAAGATATCCAGATTTCTCCATGATATCAATAGTCTCTTTGATATAAGGATAGGCATCACTTTCTCCTTCCCATAAATCAAAGTCTGTATTTAATTCTTTATATATACTTTTTATATCTTTTGTAGATATCTCTTTTATCTTATCCCAAAGAGCAACATATCCTTTGTTTTTACCTGATTCTAAGTCAGCAGTTATTTCTCTTACTTCATCCATTATCTCTTCGTTTTCTTTAGCTTTTATACTTGCAGTAGGATAGATTTCTTCTAAGTCTTCACCTGTTATAGGTAATTCATCCCAAGTAATTTCTTCTTTTCCACTAAAATAGTTAAGATTAGGATATCTTTCTTTTAGTTCATAGATTACCATTCCAGATTGACGACCAATGTCTCCAAAGTGGACATCAGAGATTACTTCTTTACCAAGATGTCTTGCAAGTCTTTTTAAAGCTTCACCAATATTTGCACTTCTTAAATGTCCTACGTGAAGAGTTTTAGCGATATTCGCACCACCGTAATCAATGATGATTCTATCACTATCAAGTTTTTCCACATCTTTTGTGGAACTCTTAATAACTTTTTCCACATATTTTGTTAATAACTCATCTTTAAAACTTAAATTAATAAAACCTGCTCCTGCGATATTAATATCTTTAAAATAACCTGTTTCTTCTAGACATTTAACTAGCTCTTCTGCGATATCTCTTGGTGATTTATGCATTACTTTGGCAAGCTTCATGGCATCATTTATTTGATAGTCACCTAGTTCCTTTTTACTACTTGTTAATAGTTTTACTTCATCAAGCGGAATATTATTTTCCTTAAACTTATTTAATATATCTTTTTCCACAGTATTTAAAAAATTCATAATCTCCTCCTATTATTTTTATAATTTTCTTAATCTAATACTTTCTCTACTTCACTTATTAACTGTTCTTTATTAGGAATATAATATGTATATGTTGAAGCGAAAATATTATTTGATAGACCTCCTAAAGCATATTCCATATCAATTTCCTTTTTACCTTTGCAAAGTATTATACCTATTGGTTTATTATCATACTCATCATTTATTTCAGAATCATAATAATTTAAATACATATTCATTTGACCTGCATATTCTGGTTTCATTTTTCCTATTTTTAAATCAATAAGAATATAACATTTTAATATCTTATTGTAAAAAACCATATCAACATAATAGTGAGTATTTCCAAGAGTTATTCTTTGTTGTGTACCCACAAACATAAAGCCTTTACCAAGTTCAAGCAAAAAATCTTCCATATGTTTCACTAGTTTTCTTTCTAAATCTTTTTCTAAAATAGGTTTTGGTTCTTTTAAATTTAAAAATTCAAATACATACGGTTCTTTCAATATATCTTCTGGTACATTTATTGTTTGTCCTTCCTTTGAAAGAGTATATACTTTTTCTTTATTACTCTTGCCTTCAGACAATAATAATCTTTCAAATAATGAAGTATCTATTTGTCTTTTAAGCTCCCTAACACTCCAGTTAGAGTTTATACATTCCTTTTCATAAAAATTTCTTTCATCTATATTTTCAATGCTTAATAGTTCACAATAGTGTGACCAACTTAATTTTCCAGACAGTGTCTGGAATTTTGGATATGTTATATAAAATCTACGCATATTAAATAAATTACTAACTGAAAAACCAGAACCTAATATTTTTCTTAATTCTTTTGATAGTTCTTTCATTACTTGTTTCCCATATTCCGCTTTTATATTACCGTTTTGTTCGTTTTCTACTATTATTTTTCCAACGTTCCAATATGCTAGTAACATTGTATTATTTACTTCATAAGCAACCTTTTGTCTACTACTTACAATTACTTCTTTTATATCTTCTATTATTTTTTTATTAAATGTTAAACTTTGCATAAGTAATTCCTCCTCGTCTTAAAAATATTACAATATCCTCCATTCCACCTTAAACACATGTTTAAAGTCATTACCTTCAATTTCATATATTACTTCAAAAGACTCTCTATCTTTATTTATCTTAAATGTCTTCATAGGAACAAAACCTGTTTGTTTTAAATCTTTTAGAAACACTTCAAAATTAGTTTTTTCGTTTTCCACAAATTTATAACTTAAAATAGTATCTTCTGTTTCTCTTAACATAATATTATCATCTAAGAAAATAGTTAGAAGTGCTTTATCATCTTGATACTGGATTAAGTTTTTTTCATTGTCTAGAGTTCCTTTACCTTCAAAAGTTAATTCTTCATCTTTATTTTTTATTTTCGCTTTTATAAATACATCTTTCATAGAGATTCTCCTTTTATCATAATTAATAGAAGCCGTCGCCGGCTGAACAAACTACATATAAAACATCACTGTTTCAGTTTTTTTAATTATAAAACCTTTTAACCCTTTTTTCGACTTAAATTATAACAAAAAACTATTAAAGTTACAACTTATTTGTTTGAATGATAATTTTTTGGACATGATATATAAAGAAAGGATTTGATATGTTTATGAAAGTTTTAAAGAAGTGTTTAAAAATATTTATAATTCTTATAGGACTTTTTATTGTTGGTAATATCTGTGTTTATACTTATGCTAAATTAAGTCCTAAGATTGAGATAAAGAATGCTAATAGTTTTATGTTATTTGATAGTGATAATGAAGTGTTTTTTCAAGGAAGTGGTTCTAGGGAATGGATTAGTCTTGATGATATTTCTCCATACTTGATAGAAGCGACAATAAATACAGAAGATAAAAACTTTTATAAACATATTGGTTTTGATTATCTTAGAATAATAAAGGCGATGGCTGTTAATATAACTAGCGGTACTACTAGTCAGGGAGCAAGTACGATTACACAACAGTATGCTAAAAACTTGTTTTTAGATTTTGATAAGACTTGGAAAAGAAAATGGGATGAGATGTGGTATACAATAGAGATAGAGTCTCATTATAGTAAAGATGAGATACTTGAAGGTTATTTAAATACTATTAATTATGGTCATGGTAAATATGGAATAGAGACTGCTAGTAAATATTATTTTGGGAAGAGTGCTAAAGATTTAACTTTGGCAGAGGCTGCTATGCTTACTGGTATTCCTAAATCTCCTAGTAATTATTCTCCTTTTGTTAATTTAGAGAAAGCGACACAAAGGCAACAAATGATTCTTAAGAATATGTATAATGATGGTGTTATTAGTGAAGCGGAATATAATAAGGCTCTTGATGAAGAATTAAAATTTATTGGTGAGGAAGAAGAAGACGAGCTTGAGAGTGTTATGTATTATCAAGATGCTGTTATTGAAGAGTTAAAAAGTCTTAAAGAAATACCTGAATCATTTCTAGAAACTGGTGGTCTTAAAGTTTATACTAGCCTTGATATGGATGCTCAAAAGGAATTAGAAGAGACTGTTAAAAATACAATGCCTGATAGTGACTTGGAAACTGCTAGTGTAATGGTTAATCCTAATAATGGAAGAGTTATCGCTTTAGTTGGTGGAAAAGACTATAGTAAATCCGAATTTAATAGGGCAACTGATGCGAAAAGGCAAGTTGGTTCTACTATGAAAGCTTTTCTTTACTATGCTGCTTTAGAAAATGGATTTACTTCTTCTACTACTTTTACTAGTGAAGAGACTACTTTTACTTTTAATAATGATCAGACTTATTCACCACAGAACTATAATGGTACTTATGGAAATAAACCTATTTCTATGGCTACTGCAATCGCTTATTCTGAAAATATTTATGCTGTTAAGACACATATGTTTTTAGGAGAAGAAACACTTGTTGATATTGCTAAAAGACTTGGTATTACATCTAATCTTGATGAGGTTCCTGCTCTTGCTCTTGGTACTAGTGAAATTGGTATGTTAGAGATGGCGGGAGCATATTCTGCTTTTGCAAATGAAGGTTATAAGGTAACACCACACTTTATTACTAAGGTTGTTGATAAAGAAGGTAATGTTTTATATGAAGCGAATGAAGAGAAAGATCTCATATTAAACTCTAGTCTAACTTTTATCTTAAATAATTTATTAACTGCTACTTATGATACTAACTTTATTGATTATAATTATCCTACGGCAATTAATCTTGCAAGTAGAATGACTCATAAGTATTCTTTAAAAAGTGGTACTACTAATACAGATAACTGGTATATTGGTTATAATAAAGATATTGTAACAGCGGTATGGTGTGGTTATGATGATAGTCGTGATTTAAAAAGTAGTGAGTATAAATATGCTCAAAACATTTGGATTAATACAATGGAAAATTATATGAAAGATAAAGATGAAGCGTGGTATAGTCAACCTGATAATGTTGTTGGGGTTTTAGTTAATCCTATTTCTGGAAAACCAGCGACGGATGCAGATGAGAAAAAAATGATAATGTATTATGTAAAAGGAACTGAGCCAAGGGAAGATGATCCTGTATTTGATGATATAAGTGGAAATACTAGTGATAATTAGTATAATTTAAAAAATTGGTCATACAATTACTTTGAGAGGATGATTTTATGAATAATAATTTTGAAACTTATCCTAATCAAAGTACTGATCCACCTTATCAAAACTTTGATTATGATTATAACCCTAATATGAATAATATTCCTAATAACAATGATACTGTTCCAATTAGTGGTGATATGGATTATGCAGAGAATATTTTAGAATTAAATGTCGGTAAAGAAGCAAGTTTCTATATGTCATATTCTGATTCCCTAGAATGGCGTGATAGAGTATTTACAGGTACTATTATAGGTGCAGGTAGGGACTATGCTGTTGTTAAAGATAGTGAGAACCGTATTTTCTTACTTTGGATAGTTTACCTTAATTATGTAGAGTTTAGAGAAGATATTACTTTAAGATAATTTACTCTTCTCTTTTTCTTTGCTATAATACTATTAAGGATGTGATACTAATGATTTATGCTATTATTGGGGGAATTATTGTATTAATTATTTTAATTTGTGTAATTATAGTCTTGGTTTATAAAAATAAATATAATTTTTTATATATTAAAGTAAAGGAAGCTGATAATAATTTAGATATCTTATTGCAAAAGAAAGAAGAAATACTACTAAAAATAGTTCCTATTTTGGAAGAAGCTAAAATAAAAGATATTCCTGAAGTTATTAAATTGAAATCAAAAAGAATTAATCATCATGAGTTATATCAAGAGTTAATGAATATGACTAGTGAAATTTTAAAGTTAATAGATGATTATGAAGATAAGTTAGATTTTAAGAAGTTAGATTCTTTAGTTGATAAATTAAATGAAAACGAAAATGACTTAAGAGCTGCTTTAAAATATTATAATGATAATGGGGAAGAAATAATTTATCTTTCTCATAAGTTTCCTACTAATTTAATTAAGACTTTTTCTCATTATCAAGATATAGAGACTTATAAGATAGAGAAAAGAGAACCTTTTGAAATATTAAAGCATTGAAATAGTGTTAAAATGTAAGAAATTGTGGACATAAAAGTATGTCTCTTTTTTTATAATAATTTGTTTTAGTTGTGTCATAAATATTTATATTTTTCCATTTATTTCCAATTATTATACAAAAAAAGTTAATGATAATTGTATCAGTAACTTTAGTAAAAATTATTTTTATTTCAATACTTTTGTATAGCCTTGTTCTAATTTTATATTTGTCGCATCATGAAACTTGTTTGAGATTAAATCAAAAAATTTATCTTTATCTTTGCTAACTAATGTATAAATTTCTTCAAATGTTTTATTAATAAATTCTTTTGGTGATAGTTCATCTATTTCTTCTTCTTTTAATCCTTTTTGAACTTCTAATTTATTAATAAAATTTCTTAATTCATTGATAACAGTTTGAATAAATATATTGTCTATATCCTCATTTTCTTTAGCAGTTAATTGTTCTAGTATATTTTGAATTTCCAGACTTGAAATATTATCATCATTAACTTTTGCAACTTGAAATTCTTTTGCAGCAATTATAGCTTTTTCTTGGTCTGGTGTACCATCTTCTTTTGTTATGCTTTTCCATTTTATCGCTTCATATTTCAAATGTATGTTATCATCACTTAAAGCATTATCACTATTAAAATTCTTGTTTTTTGAAATTGTTAAGAAATGATGAATTCCTTCATCAGTACTACCTGTAAACATAATAGCAGATTTACATACATTTTTATTAAAATATTTAGTAAAATCCTTTTCATTTATATTATATGGTAGATATATATGGAATTCTTTGTTTATCTTTTCAAAACAAATTCCATTAAAGCGATGTAATTTATCTTTTATTTCTATATCATTTATTCCATAAATAACATTTCCAAATTCATTATAACAATATTTATCTTGTCTATCATTATATTTTATTAAATGCTGTAATCCATAAGTGTAATCCTGTTCAAAAGTATTACTATCTTTTATTTGATAAATTTTTGTTAATAGTGGTTGTTTTCCTGTTTTTCTTCCTTCTTTTATATTTTTTATATATCGTATAACAAATCTTGTATCTGCATTAATACCAAAACCAAAATAATTTTCTCTTTCTTTTTCAAAAATCAATTCATAATTATCTTTTATAAATGTTAATTGAGAAATTATTGGTATGGTTGAATTTGTATAATACAAGCTTTCTATTTTATAGTTAGGATTAGTAATAATTACATTAATGAATTTTGTGCTACCACTATAGTTTAAAAGTCTTGCATTTTCTGTATATTGTGATGTAACTGTTGTGTTTTCTTTCTTATCTACTACTTTTATAGATGGCATATTATAATCAATTGATTCAATATCATAGTCTTCTAATCTAGTAGTATCTACAGAAATGTTAAAAAAATTTAGAACATCAACTATTGTTGCTTTTTCATCGGTCCTTTCTCCAATATATCTTTTATAAGTCCTTTTTATTGCTCTTTTTAAATATTCTTCTTTGTCATTATACATAATAGACCTCCCTTGCTATATATCTTAACATATTTTTATTAGTTGTGGTAAAGATTATGATATTTTTATAACAATATAAAAAACTAGTATGGTTATTACTAGTTATTCTATTTTCCAGTCTATTGGTTTTAATCCTTTAGATATTAGAAAGTTATTAGTCTTGGAGAATGGTTTACTTCCAAAGAATCCATTGTAAGCTGAGAGTGGTGAAGGATGAGCTGACTCTACAATATAATGATTTTTGTTAGTTATTAACTTCTTTTTATTTCTTGCAAAACTTCCCCAAAGAATGAAGACTATAGGCTCCTCTTTTTTATCTAATAGTTCTATTATCTTATCAGTAAATATTTCCCAGCCTTTATCTTTGTGTGATGCTGCCATATTCGCTTCTACTGTTAATACGGCATTAAGAAGTAAGACTCCTTGGTCTGCCCAGGGAATAAGACTACTTGTTTCAGGAAAAGGTATTCCTAAGTCATCATTTAATTCTTTAAAGATATTTTGTAGTGAAGGTGGTTTTCTAATACCATTTTTAACTGAAAAAGATAGTCCTTCGGCTTGATGTTCTCCATGGTATGGATCTTGTCCTAGTATTACTACCTTAACATCTTTATAGGCAGTATGTCTTAAGGCATTAAATATCTCATTTTTAGGTGGATAAATAGTCTTTTCTTTATATTCTTTATTAACAAAATCTATTAGTTTTTTAAAATAATCTTTATTATATTCTTCTTTTAAATAAATATCCCAATCATTTCCAATCATACTTAATCTCCTACTTATGATAATTTTCATTATTTCTTATTTTATAAGTTCTATATATTTGCTCTAATAACATTACTCTAAATAATTGATGAGGAAAAGTTAGTTTAGAAAAAGATAAACTAAAGTTAGCACGTTTTTTTACTTCTTCACTTAAGCCATAACTTCCTCCTATTATAAAGGTTATATTACTATTGACTGTTTCTAATCTACATAATTTATTAGTAAGTTCTACTGATGATAGTTCTTGTCCATTAATGTCAAGAATGATTACATTATCGGTTTCTTTTAGGTGCTTTAAAATGAGTTTTCCTTCCTCTTTTTTTACTTTATCTATTTCATTGTAACTTATATCAGGTAGTTCTACTATGTCTAATTTTGTATATTTAGATAGTCTCTTTTTATATTCATCTATCGCATCATTTAAATATTTTTCCTTTATCTTACCTACACATATTAACTTCATTATACACCTCTATTTCTTCTAGGGCTTCACTTTGTTTAGCAACTACTATTTTTATATCACTTTTATCTTTTAAAGATTCTCTTGAGGTATTGTAAGCGATTTCTTCTTTATTATTGTGTTCACTTAAGTGAGCGAGTATTATGTATTTAGTATTATCTCCTACTAATTTCTTTAGATACTTAGCAGTAGTATCATTAGATAAATGGCCTTCATCGCTTATTATTCTTTGTTTTAGATAGTAGGGATATGGTCCATCCATTAACATTTTCTCATCATGATTACTTTCTATATAATAAATATTTTTATTTTCAAGTAACGGGAAATACTTACGATTTAAATAACCTGTATCTGTTATATATACTAGGGAGTTGTTATCTTCATTTATTAAGAACCCAACAGAACCTTTCGCATCATGGCTTGTTTTAAATACATTTATTGCGGTATTATTTAAATGTATTAATGGATTATAAAGTTCTACTCTATCATTATCAATATCTACTGTTAATTCTTTTATAATATCTTTATTAGTATAAATCTTAAAGTTTGTACGTTTTAATAGTACTTTAAGGCCACTTGTATGGTCATTATGAGCATGGGTTAAAAATAAGGCATCTATGTCATCTGTAGTTAAATTCATCTTCTCTAATTCTTTTTTTAATCTTTGATAGGTAATTCCTATATCAATAAGAAAGCGAGTAGATTTTGTTTCAATTAATGAACAGTTTCCTTTAGATCCACTCGCTAGTACTTTTATTTTCATTAGAATAAACTCATTGGATTCATAGAAGATGAACCACGACTATATGGATAACCTCTCCATAATCCAAAGTGAAGATGAACTCCTGTTGCTGCTCCTGTTCTACCCATAGAGCCTATTGTATCGCCTTGTGATACTTCTTGACCTACACTAACATAACGTTCTGCAAGATGGGCATACATTGTATAGTAACCGTTGTTATGATTAATAACAATATATTCACCATTATCATATTTATAACTTGAAGCGACTACAATACCATTATTAGAAGCATAGATTGGTGAACCAAAACCTGCTCCTGCAATATCCATACCATCATGAAGTACTCCCCAACGATATCCATAAGAACTACTTACATAATATGGAGTTCTAGTTGGCCATAACCAGTATCCTTCTACTTTCGTATTACTGCTTAATCCACTGTTTACACCGCCACTTCCACCTCTTTGTTTAGTTCCTTTTACGATTATTCTTTTAACTGGTTCTTTTAAGACCCTAGTTGCACTATTATCAATAACAGCACTTTCTACTTGACCATTAACTTTTTGAACTTTTGATGTTACTAATTGAGATCCTACTACTCCTTCTTGAATAGTTTCTTCATAATTAGAGTACTTTGTGTTATCGTATCTTGTTTCTGTTTCATAAGGTATATCTTGAGCCCGTACTTGATGGTCTATTTCTACTAATCTAAATTGTGGTTTAATGATACTTATTGTAACATTTTGTCCTTCATATAAAAGATTATTTGCATCAGTAAACTCTGGATTAGCGATTAAAAATTCTTCGTTTGATAGTTTATTATTGAAAGCGACATCGCTTATTGTATCTCCACTTTGTACTGTATATTTTTGTTGGTCTTCAAGAGTTCCAAAAAGTAAATATTTACTTAAATCATCTACATTTTCATAAATTGTTTCATCAGATGGAATATTAGTTTCTTTAACTGTTACTTTATTTTCTATATAAATATTTTCTATTATTGTTCCTGTATCTCCACTTTCAATTTCTTTTTGCTCATTATTAAGGTATTTATCATAACTATCGCTATCTACAAATGATCTAATAGTATTGTTCATTGCTTCTTCAAAGACTTTTTTATCTAAGACATAGATAGTTTGATCTTTTCCTTCTACTTTTTCTCCTTGTTCATTTGTTGTATCAATTCCTTCTATTGTTATTTCATATCCTTTAATAGTAAATGGTTCTATATCTTTAATCTTATTATATATTTCTTCTGTTGTAGAGATATTATTATTATAGGTTATATCTTTTACTATTTCTAAATCTTCAGGTGCATAGACTTTATCGGCATTGTATTTGTTTTTTAAATTTTGTTGTTCTTTATCTATGTATTCGTCTAAAGAATCTTTATTATCAATTAATCCTACTGATTTACCTGCTAAATAAACTCGATATACATTTTTAGGGGTTAATGCTTCTTCTTTTGGAACAATTATAATTATAACTAAGCTTATTATTAAGGCAATTGCTATAGTAATAATAGTTTTTATATTCATCTTATTCCTCCTCTATATCGTTTTTACTCATATTTAAAAATGTTGATGTATCTTTTTTAAATAGTAGTTCTATTGTAGCTTGAGGACCACTACGATGCTTAGCGATAATAAACTCACTAATACTAGTGGCATCGTTTTTAGCTTCTTTATTATAATAATCATCTCTATATAGAAAACCAACAAGGTCAGCATCTTGCTCTATTGAACCTGATTCTCTTAAGTCTGATAGCATTGGTCTTTTATCTTCTCTTCCTTCAACACTACGAGAAAGTTGGGCTAGAGATATTACGGGAATATGTAATTCCATGGCAAGGGTTTTTAAGCTTCTTGAGATGTCTGCTACTTCTTGTTGACGGTTTGCACCATAGTTTTTTCCTCCTGATATTAACTGTAAATAGTCGATTATGACAAGATCAAGACCATCTGATGATGATGCTAATCTTCTACATTTTGCACGTATTTCACCAATGGTAATACCTGGAGTATCATCTATATAAAGTTTAGCATTACTTAATCTACTTACTGCTTGGTCAAACCTTTTCCAGTCATTATTTAACATTTTACCTGTTCTAAGTTTATAACCTTCTATTTGGCCAAGAGAAGAAATAATACGGTTGGCAAGTTGTTCAGCGCCCATTTCAAGGTTGAATACGGCTACTGTTTTATCTGTGTGTGTTGTAATATAGGTAGCAAGGTTTAAGGCAAAGGCAGTTTTACCCATACCAGGACGAGCGGCAAGTATTATAAGTTCATTTTCATGAAGTCCTGCTGTTACTTTATCAATATCATACCATCCTGTTGGAATACCTGTTATTTCTCCTTTTGCTTCTGCTAGTTTTTGTAAGTCTTCTTCTGTTTTTTCTAGAACTCTTTGAATTGATTTAAACTCGCTAGCCTTTCTATTTTTAGCGATAGTTAATATTTTACGTTCAGCATTATCTAAGATATCGCCAATACTTTCATCACTATTATATCCTGTTGCGGCAATAGATTCTGCTGTTTCTATTAATCTTCTAAGAAGAGATGTATTTTCTACTTCTTTTATATAGTATTCTATATTAGAGGCAGTTGGTACGAAGGTTGTTATCTCTGTTAGGTAAGTAACTCCTCCTATATCATTTAAATAATTTAACTTTGTTAATTCTGTAGTTAAAGTAGTTAAATCTACGGGTATTTTTTCTTCTACTAGATTTTTTAATGCTGTAAATATTTTTGCATGTCTAGCATCATAAAAATCTGTTTCATCTAAGTTTTCAATTGTCATTAATAAAGCAGAATTTGATAAGAAACAAGATCCTAAGACACTTTTTTCTGCTTCTATGTTTTGTGGACTTCCTTTTACAGCCATTAATCATCACCTACTTAACTAAATGTATTTTTACTTTGGCAGTTATATTTTTATATAGTTCTACTTCAACATTATGAAAGCCTAAAGATGAAGGTGAACTTGTTAGTTTTATCATACTTTTATCAAAGTCATAACCTTTCTCTTTTAATGCTTCTTTTATTTGTTTAACACTTACACTTCCAAAGACTTTATCATTGTCACCTGTTTTTACTTTAAAGGTTAGAGTTATCTTTTCTAGTTTTTCTTTTATACTTAATGCTTCTTTTTTAGCTTTTTCTTCTTCTTTTGCTTTGGCTTTATTTTCATCTGCTAATTTTTCTAAAGAACTTTTAGTAGATTTAATAGCATAGCCTTTTTTTATTAAGAAGTTTTCGGCATAGCCATCTTTTACTTCTTTGATTTCTCCCTTTTTACCTTGTCCTTTTAAATCTTTAATAAAGATTACTTCCATATACTATTCCTCCTCTTTTTTTAAGATTTGCTTTAGTTTAGTCTCTACTTTACTAATAGTACTATCACTAATTCTTGTAGCACCTACTGTTTTATTACCACCACCACCTAAAGGGGTAAGAATTGTAGAGATATCATAATTACCTAAACTTCTACCACTGATAGAAATTGTTTTAGATGTGGTTTTAGCGATAACAAATGAGGCTTCTATATCATTGAAGAATAGAAGTGTATCGGCAATCTTAGCGATATCTTCTCTTCTATATACCATGTAAGGACTACCTTTAGCGATAGCGATTCTATCATTTATTATATCGACATTAGTAATTACTTTTTGTCTTTCTATATACTCTTTTAAGTCTTGTTTTAAGAGATACTGAACTTTTTTTGTACTTGCCCCCATACTTGCTAGATAGTATGCTGTATAATATGTTTCAGAATTTGTTTTTAATGTAAAGTTATTAGTATCTAAAACTATTCCTGATAATAAAAGAGTTGCATAATAAGGGTCTAGTTCTATTTTATATATTTCTATTAAATTAGTAATTATTTCACAAGTACTAGATATATCATTATCTATTATCCTAAGTCCGGCATCAATAGATGTATCTCCTAATTCATGATGATCTAGAATAACGATGTTTTCTTTGTCAAAGTAATTTATAGCATTACTAGCTTGTACTAATTCTTCTTTATTAGTATCTAATATTACAAGAAGATTTTTCTTTTCTCTTAAATATAGGTTTTCTTCTACTTCAGTACTTTTAATTATATTTAAGCATCCTTCTAGTTCTTTAAAGACTTTAGATACGCCTGACTCATGTTTAGTATCATCAATAATTAGAAAACAATTTTTATTTAGTTTTTCTAAGATAATGTAAAGACCTATAGAACTACCTAAGGCATCTAAATCTAAATCTTTGTGAGCCATGATAAAAACTGTTTTTGCAGATTTTATTTTTTTTCTTAGTTCTTGTTTTCTTTCTATTAATTTCATTAGATCCTCCTTTTATCCCTTGTTAGTATTATATACTATTTTAAAAGATAAGTAAAACCTGTAATGAAAAAAGTAAATAGTTGTTTCTATTTACTTTGTAAATGGTAATAGGCCAATAGCTCTTGCTCTTTTAATTTCTCTTGCTATATGTCTTTGATGACGAGCACATGTTCCAGTTACACGACGAGGAACAATTTTACCTCTATCATTTATATATCTTTTTAGTGTATCTACATCTTTATAGTTAACGTCTTTTCCTGTACACATTATGCATACTTTCTTTTTACGACGACCAAATTCTTTGTGTTCTTTAAAATCTTTAGACACTTTCTATTCCTCCCTTCTTTTAAAATGGTAATTCACTATCATCTATTTCAATACTTGCACCGAAATCGGCATAAGGATTATTTGAAATATCTGTACCATTATTTGATGATGGTTCATCTTTAAAGTCATATGGAGTTGGTTCTGATGATGGTGCATCATTATAACTTGGTTGAGAACTATAATTATTATTTGCTTGATTATTATCTCTTTTTGAACCAATAAATTCAACACTATCAGCGATTACTTCAGTAACATAACGACGTTGGCCATTTTGATCATCATAGTTACGTACTTGAAGACGGCCTTCTACTGCTACTTGACTACCTTGTGATAGATAGTTTTTAACACTTTCAGCTTGTCTACGCCATACAACAACTGGTATAAAGTCTGCTTCTCTTTCTCCTGCTTGGTTAGTATAAGTTCTATTAACGGCAATAGTAAAACTTGCTACTGCTGTATTATTTCCTGTATAACGAAGTTCAGGATCACGAGTTAAACGACCTATTAAAAATACTTTATTCATAAATACCTCTTTTCTTAATCGTCTATTCTAATAACTAAATGACGTAGTATATTTTCGTTTAGACGAGCTAGACGATCAAATTCAGAAACTGCTTCATGAGTTGCTTCAACAACATATAAGAAATAATAACCATTTTTATATTTGTTCATTTCATAAGCTAATTCTTTTTGTCCCATTGCTTTTTC
>CALVIY010000010.1 GCA_944331955.1 uncultured Bacilli bacterium | reverse complement strand
GGATATACAACAATTAAAAAATGAGGAAACCTATATAGAATAAGGGATTCCTCATTTTTACTGTCAAAGTCAAGATATAATATAAGTATAACATCACAATAAAAGAATAGCAATTACAAACTACCATTCTTTACATATCCATTGGATAATTCCAACAATTACTCCATCTAATTAAACTTTCATTCTCAGTAATACTTCCTACCATAGAAAATACTAAATTAATAACTGTTACCATAAAGAATATTAATATAGCATAAACAAGTCTTCTTATTATTCTTTTTTGTAATTTCTTATTTTCTTTATCATCACTACCAATAACTGCTTTCCCTAAATCAAAAGTACAAAGTACTATTAATATTATAGGTATCGCTATCTGTAAAATAGGAAATACTCCATCTTTAATAACTCTAACTATAAAGTCAAAACCATAGCAGTTACTATCAACATTAACTACTATAGCATCTAAAATTTGCATAATACCACGCACCTTTTCATATAGAAAAAAACAGCAATAAAAATTGCCATTTATAAATAATAAGTAATTATTCAATACTATTCCAACAATTACTCCAAGACTCTAAACCTGGTGCAGAATCACCTACAATATTACCTACCATTGTAAATAATAAGTTAATTAGAGTAACAATAAAGAATACAAGTATTGCATAAATACATCTTTTTATTAATTTAGATTGTGCTTCTTTAACTGCTTTATCATCACTAGATATAACTGCCTTACCTAAATCTAAAGTACCAAGAACTATTAAAATAATTGGTATACCAATTTGTAAAATTGGAAATAAACCATTTTTAATAATTCTAATTACAAAATCAAAACCTTTACAAGCTGAATCAGGATTAGCTTGAACTGCATCTAATACTTGTACCATGTTCATTAATAACATATTATTCATAAAATCTCCTCCAACTACAATAATAATATACAAATTATTCAAATTTGTCAAATATTATCGTTTAAATAAGCCAAATATCTTACCCCCACCACTTTCTTTTTCCTTAGTTTTGTTAATAACTCCTATCTTAGATAAAAAATCACTAAGTACAGGATTCTTAACTCTATCATTTAGAGGCGGTATATTATAAAAGACCTTAGTCTTTCCTTCATATTCAAAATCCATAATATCACTGTTTGTAAGCAAACTCATATTAAGAACAATCTTCTTACCTTTTAACGTTTCAAAGATTCTTCTATCTCTTCTCATCAATTTATTCAATCTAATACTAGAAGGCTCTATTAGATATAAAACATCATTACAAGCACCTTCATTACTAGAATCATTCAAATCAATTAATATTACTGATACATCCTTATGTCTAACAACTTCAGTCATTAAATGTTCATCATCAACTGATATCATATTATTACTATTAAAATAAAGAAAATCATGACGATTAACTTCAATAGCAAGAACACTCATACCAAAAGTTTGCTCTAACTCTTTTTTCAACATATATATAAGAGTAGTACTACCAGCATGATCAGTAACATTTTTAATGCCAATAATCCTAGAACCATCTATTACTTTATCATTAATTGTACTAGATAAATCACTAAGTTGCTGTATATGTGCTACATCTTTATAAGTATTAGGATGCTCTAAACAATATTTAACACCTTCAGCAGTAGTAGTAAAATTATAAATACCCATAGATATTAATTTAGATAAATAACTACTAGAATTAGAAACTTCATTATTAGGAAGAACAAGAATGATTTTATCTGCATCAAGCCCAATAGATATCTTTTGAATATTAGTAATATTCTCATAATCTTTAATAGCTGTTACATCTAAAATCATTCTTGCATAAAAGAAGTTTTTAAACATGTCAACAATTTCTTCTGCAGTATGAACACCATCTACACTTTTAATAACATCAATATCTAAAGTAGAAAGTAGTCCTTTCGCTTCATTTGCAATAATAACATTCATTGTCTCACGTCCTTCTTCTATTCATAAATAGTTCTAGTTTCACCTACAACTTGCAAAAAGTTTCCTAAACCTATAATGTTATTAATTACTGGAATATCTATATTAACGAAGGTAACTACTGTATAATACTTACCTCGTCTTTCACCATCTGCATCATCTATACTAACCTCATGTTCCACATAGCACCAGCCATTATAACCAGGACAACTAGCATTACGATTATCATTTTGATACTCAAGCATCTGTTCATTTTGAACATTATAAGTAGTTTGTCTTATATAAGCATTAATCTTTTCTAATGCTTCATCATTATAAGGCCCCTCATACTGTTCAATAATATCAATAATCTGATTTTTAACTCGAAATGCTCTAGTATAATTAACAGAATAAGCCATATAACCATTAACTAATATTACAAAAGCCAAAATAACTTGTAAGGCAAAAACCTGACCTATCGCATCTCTCATTACTAATCACATCCCTTATTATTAAAAATCAACATCAGCTTTTTCGTCAACATTTGAATTCCAAGTATCTTGAATACTTTCTTGAATAGTTGGCCAAAAGAAAGCAAAAAATGCTGCAATAATACCAATTAAAACAATTGTTACTACAGTCATATTTAATTCTCCAGTCGCTTCTTTCATTTAACTCTCTCTCCTTTCACATATCTTACAAAATTAATTATATCAAATAATTACTATTTTGTAACCTAATTTTTATAACTTTACACATAAAACTATATAGCAGAACCAAGACTTTGCATTAATGATGCAAGTATAACGATCATAACACTAACACCAGTAACAACAAGCATTATCATAGTCTGATTACCCATATGATCAAGTCTTTCTTTATATTTAGTCTCTCTTGCCTTAGCTTGTAAGTTAGAAACAGTTCTTGAAAACATTAAAAGCCTTTCTTGTTTCTTCTCTTGTCCACCAAGACCAAGACGATATAAAAGTCTCATCATTCTCATAGAGTCACGTACAGGATAAGTATTAGCAAAATCCATATATGGAGTAATACTAGAGTCACCTGAATTTATCTTTTCTATCATCTCTCTAAGACCAGGTTTAAAAATATCAGGAGCATCATTAATACTTTTACCTATCGCTACAGGAACAGTATAATGTTGAATTAATATTTCTAGACTCTTTAAATAGTATGGCAACATTACATCAATTTGATGCAAATGTTTTTTATAATATGATTTTAACTGCGTATAAGGCATTTTAAATATAAACACAGCCACAAGAGAAGCAAGTATTACGTTAATTAAACTAAAATCATCAATAAATAAGAACATGAATATAAAGAAAACAAGTAATGCATTAGTAATCCTTTTTTGAAATAAAACATTAGGATTAGCACTATCACCATATTTAGCATATACTAAGAAATCATAGTCTTCTTCTCTAAGTATTTCAAAGTATTTTTTATTATCATTAATAAATTTATCTTTATCAATAGTTCTATTATAAACTAAAACAAATATAACAATTATTGCAAAAAATATAATTTCCATACTTACTCAACCCCCACATTCTCATTATAATATCTTTCTCCCTTTAACAAGAAATAACTATTAAATATAATAATACCATGGAGAATAAGTTGTACATAAAGAGCTTTAATTAATTCAATATAACTTTCACTTCCCAACATATACTGAATTAACATAACTAAAAGGAATAACATAATACCATATTGCAAGAATTTCTTATGGAAATTAGCTCTATCCATTCTATCTCTATATACACTCTCAACAAGAGTATCGATATCAAGTTGCATATTTTCTAAACTCTCACCTGTATCTTTAGCACCTTCTTTAGTAATTTGTAAAAACAATTGATGCATATTTTTAACTATATAATATGGATATTTATCACTCATAAAATTTATCGCTCCATCAATAGAACCTTCATCATAAGCCATATCTATCATATGATTAACATCACTAAGTACAGGATCTTCCAAAATACCAGAATCTCTAACGCCTTCTAAGGATTTAACAAAACTCTGAGTAGTAGCAAACTCCATAATAGTATTAGTAGTATATACTTGAATCTGCTCAAATATAAATTCACTATATACTCTCTTACATCTTAAAAATGATAAGTAAGGTATAAAAGAAATAGCAATAATGATATAGATAATTGAAACAATTAAATTATAAAAATATAAATATGTAACAACACCTGCAAATCCACCCATAATTAAAACTTGTATTAAATATTGCCTAGCTGTATACTCTTGTCCCAATTGTTTTGTTTTCTCTCTTACTACTTTAAAGGAATAAGGAGCAAACCTATCATAAACTGCCTGTACTTGTTCTGTAATAAATTTAGAAACATTTTGACCTTTATAATTTCTATATAGTAAAACAACTACAGCAATTACTATTAGTAAAAATAGTACCATTAATTAACCCCTCCTCTTTTAAACTATCTCTGTAGGAAAGTTAACTGTATTACTCTGGGCACCACTATTAAAATTAGGAGTCTCAACTACACCAATAGTGGGTTGTTGTTCCAAAGAAGAAATATTATTAACTCTATCTACTTCTTCATTAATAGTATTCATAGAATCCCCTTGTGTAAATAAATTATCAATAAATATATTTTGATTTTCAAGATATTCTTTTAAGTGTTTAGAAGGCATATTTTGTACAGGAGCCTTTCCAAATGTTTTTTGATAAAGAATATGAGATTGTGGTTTATTATCATCATCAACATAAAACTCTACTACTTCATCTACTTCACGATGGAACTTACCATACTCTTTACTGTAATATGCTTTAATATGAACACCAAGTTGAATATAACGATATATTGTATTAAGAAATTGATCAACATCAATATCACTTTCAAGAAGTGAATACATACGATATGGAATTGCACTAGCTTTATCAGCATGTATTGTTGATAAAATGTTATGTCCAGAAGATATTGAGTTACGAACAGCAGTAACCGCTTCAGCACTACGTACCTCTGATAATAGAATCCATTTAGGATTTTGTCGCATACAGGTAACTAAAACATCTGTATAACTAGCAATATTATTAGTCTTCATAGCAACTATATCTCTATGAGGAAATATTTTATCTAAGTGTAATTCCAAAGTATCTTCTATAGTAATGATTTTTTCATTTTCTTTAGTATGACTAGCAAGATACTTAACAAACTCTGTTTTACCAGAACCAGTCTCACCACTAACCATAATATTACAGTGTCCTTCAACACATTTCATTAAGATATCATGGATATTAGCAGTAAAATAATCTTCACTAATTAATTTTTCTTTATTAAGTCTAATCTTAGCAGGTGTTTTACGAATAACTACCGCAATACCATTAGTAGCAATAGACTCATGAACAAAGTTAAGACGAAGTTCAGTAGACTCTGCATCCAAAAATGGCTTTGCATTATTAAAAGTAGTACCCATAACATTAGAACATTGAAAGGCTAACTTTTCAACAAAAGTATCATTTAGCCCTTCAATCTCTACCCTTTTAGATCCTTGAGACAATGAACGAACCCAAATTTGTCCATGATTACAGTAAGAAATATCTGTAATATCATCATCTTTAATTAAAGGTTCAAATAGCCCAAAGTCTAACTTATCAAATATGGAATCGTTCATAATTTATCCCCTTCCTATTGTTGTGTATAAGATAAATCTTCTTCAGTCATCGCTGTAACATTATTAATAAAGTTTCTTAAATCCTCACTAGATAATTCTACATCCCCAGCTTCACCATCAATACCTTCATTAGTAGGAACAGGTATAATCTCAGATTCATAAGCTCTTAAGAAACCAGCTTTACGAAGCAAGATATGATACTCTTCTGGTATTGCAAATACAATTTGTGATGGTGCAGACTTCTCATCAACATTAGCAAAAACGTTATTACCTTCACTATCGAAAACTGCTAAAACTTTAACGTTAGAGATTAATTTACCAACCATAATTCTATCTGCAGCAATAGCAGTACCTTCAGCACCTTCTGCATTTTGAACTTTTAAATATATATCTATATAGTTACCAGGAACAATTTGGTTACTATAAGTACTAGCCATATCAACATCTAAGTTGTATAAAACATATCCTTTAGGATAATCAAGTATTACATTACCAGGTAATTGACTACGTGATACAACACTTCTTTTATAGAACAAACTACCTTCAGGAATAATACTATCAAAGTTAGAATACATATCAATAACATCAGCACTATTAGTAATAATATCGTCATTTACCATAGATTGAGGTATTTCCATTGTTGCAACCATATCCTCTGTAATTTGGGTTCTAGAATTAATTTCCTCAGTAGCATAAGGAACAGTAACAGGAGTAATCGCTTGATTAATACGCATATTATAACCAACATAAAGAATTACAATAGCAAGAACAACTCCAACAACCGTAACTGTATTCTTATTAGTCAAAAATTTCTTTAACCCAACAACTAAATTATTCATCTATATCCTCCTTACTCTTTTTATTTATCAACTTCACTATAATTTAATTCACCAGATCTAGTCATATTAGTTATGTATTTATTTTCATGATATTTAGACTCTAATATTACGTCTATTTTATTAGATAAACCTAAAGCTTCACCATTTATACTAGAAGCAGTCTCAGAAGTAACTAAAATACTTACCTTTGGTGGAGTCTCATTGATATCATAAAATCCAATATCATAAGAACGACTATTAGATACGTTTTCAGCAAAACGTCTAAGAAAATTTTCAACAAATTTCTCTTTATCTATTCTAAGCAAACCGCTTAAGCGGTAATAACCAACGTCAACTGCATCAGTCATTGCCGCTTCAGCTGTCTCTCTAAGTAAATAATAATCAAGTTCATTACCAGTTTGATAATTTTGAACAATATTTACAACACCAAAAGTAATAATTGCTAATATAATAATGCCAATAACTAACATCGCTTTACTCATAACTATTTAGCTCCTTTCAATACAGCACTCTGAGCCATATACTCATGATAACAACTAGTAGTAGTATCAATAGTATTAGGACAACTTCCATCATCTTCATTATTACATCCAATAACACCAGATTTAACAAGTTCAGTACCTTTATTTAATACTTTATGAAGTAAATAACTCTTATATACTGTAATACCAGCTGTCTTATTGCTACCAGCATTTAATACTTCACTACTATTATCACTAGTAGGTTCAGCATAACTATCATATTTATCATTATAATTTCTGATTTTTCTCATGGTCTCAGGAGTAAGTTTAACATGATAATCAAGATATCTTTCATCATTATATATACTATCACCTAAAGCTTGAATTTGATTTAAAACTGTAACTGGTTGAACGATATAATCAGGATTTTCTAAGTTAGTAGCAGCACAAGTCCAGTTAAATCCAATTTCTCTTTCTGTATCTGCAACAGTAGTAGCAGCTTTATTATTTTTCATAGTTTCTACAGTATTTATTAAATTAGAAGCTTGAATATCTTTCTCAGTCTGGCTAGTCTGTGCAATAGAGTTAGGGAACATATTATCTAATGCAACTGACCTAAAGTCGTAAGCGTTGATTGGTGATTCGTTATCACCGCCACCTCCGCCGCCGTCATCGTCGTCTCCCCCTCCACCATCACAGTTAGGATAGTCAGGATCATCTGGTGGGCAAGATGGATCTGGATCATCACAATTTGGATAATCAGGATCACTTGGTGGACAACTTGTCTCAGGTTCACCTATTGCATAGAAGCAACCAACATCAAAGTTCCATCCAAAGTAACCATAATTTTCAATCTTACCATGAATATTCATTTCAATATTTTCTTCCATTTCTTCTTTTTCAGAATCAGTTAACGCATCAGGATTTCCATTTTGATTAACTTTCCAATCATACCATGCAGTATTGATAGGAACAGAATTTAATTTAGTACAATACTCATTTCCAACATAAGTGTAGAAATCTTCATATCCTGGATCCATTGAATGAACAGTTTGTCCTGTCTTATTATTAATCCAAGTACCAGGGAATGTAATAATATTATGATAATCCCATCCATCATTATTACCTTCACATTCACCACTAGTTAAAGTAACCATATCAGGGAAATCACCTTGTACTTTATTACTATTCAAGTTTTGATAAGATTCAAATGTCTCTTTATCATTACCATTATTAGGGTTTGTATCAGGATTATCAACAACTATTTTGTAATCAGTTCTCTCATTTGTACAAGTAACAGCTTTTTGTTCACATGCACGTTTTGCTTCATTATATTCTTTTAAAGCCTCTTGATACTCTTTATTAGCTTGAGTTTGTGATGCAACTTTATTAGAACCACATTTATTTGTCCAAACACATTTATCAAGACAAGTATGACCTAATATAGCATTAGTACGTTTCAAGAAACCATTTCCACCAGCACCATACCAATGTTGCATATATCCTAATCCATACCAATACACACTTGTTTGTCCTCTTAATTCTCTTAATGTTTGAGCTGTTCTAGAAACAGTAGAGAAATAATATTGACCAAGTTCTGGATTACATCCATCTTTATCTTGTACCCAAGTACCATTTTTATAATATCCACCAGGATTATTTTGTTGTTGTTCATAAATTTCTTGAGCAGTACCAACACCACGAATCATTTCAGCTACAGTAATACATCCCTTACTATCTTTCACTTGAGTTAAATAAGAATTTTCAACTGGTAAAATAAAATCATCAAACATAAATGTTGGTAAAGTACTATTATTTTGATTACTTACTTTCTTTTTACCATCATTATTTTCATATACTTCTTCATAGCATGAATCAATACATTTTTGTGAATATTTACCACCATCACATTCTTTAACACATGCATCAAAATCTTCATTAGGACCACCTAAATCACTTTGATGTCCATTTGCTTGTGTACAAATTGGTGTCTCAACACAAGCTGTCTTTGGAGTTGGTAGAGGTGCAGTATACTTAGCAGTACAATCCACTTTAGATTTTATTTCAATTAAATATTGAAAACATAAACCTGCTTGAGTTGCAACTGGATCACTAAAGTTAACTTCAATATCTTCACGACAAGTAACTTTACAATTATTAGAATTATCTGTTTCAGTATGAGAATATTTATGCATTGTCTCATAATTACCAGTTCTAAATAAATCACAAGTCAACTTAATCTCCTCATTTACATTATCAACATTTTTATAACTTGGATCTCCTTCAATTGTTGCATCATCATTTATATAATTGTAACTATCTCTTGCTGCATTAATCCAAGCAAGAACATCAGATTCAGGATACTGAATACTAACATACTCTTCAAAACAGTACGAAACAGCTTCCCTCATTGTCTTATTATTAGAAAAATCATTTCTATATGCTGTACAAGCAGCACTATCATACATAGAGTTTCTACCACTAGTAGGATACTCAATTGTTTTCATACCAATTGAAGTATCAGCAGCACATACTCCATCATCATTAACAAGACCAAATGATAAATATACTTTACCATCAACAGGAACTTCTACTGTAAAAGTCCCAGTAGCATCAACTTGATGTTTTGTTTCGTCTGTTCTATCACCATTTGAATCGCTATAAGCAACAATATAGTAAAGATTAGACGAAACATTTGTAAGTGTTGCAGTTCCACCATTTTGAGTTATTTTTATCTTATCCATATAAGTCTCATCATTATATGCAGCAGAACACTCATTGTTAGCAGCACTTACACTGTCTAAATTAGATACCATTACTCCAAATGCTGCAGAAACTACAACAGCTGGTATCATTAACAACTTAGACTTTTTCATTTCCTTCACCTTCCTTCAATCTACTTTCTATTTTATCATAGTTTTCATTACTTTTCACCCTAGAAAGTGTAGTTTTTTCATTTTTTCTTAATTTTCTTGCATCAACTCTAAAAGAATAGTCCTCAGTGCCATAAAATCTAGTACAAGTATACAAACTTAACAATAAATCATCACTATCTACTTCTGTATTAATATCATACATACTTACATCTTTAGAGTCTTTTATATAACTATCTAATTCATCTTTGGTAAAGGTATCACTATATGAAGCACTTTGATCATCCTTTATCAAAGCTACAGCATATATACGATACAATGAAGTCTCTCCTCTTTCATTTGTATATTCAATAAACTGATTATCTTTAATAAAATCTAAGTATATAAATGACATAAGTTGTTCAAAATGAGTCATTTCATTATCCCCAACTATAGGATTAGGTGAAACATTTCTTATATTATGCGAAACGAAAGAAGGATGATTGCTTTTCTCATCTGGAAAAGAGTTTGTCCAAGCAAAATCATACTCATCTCTAAGTACATTAGTAGAATTACTAGTCTCAACTAATGGTAAATCAATATTAGTACCTTCAACTCTAAGCCATCCTACAATCTTATCCCCATATTGTTTTGCATCCGCAATTTTAGCACTTTCATCTTTAATACTATAATCACTTAACTTTTCTTTATCAACAACAAACAATAAAGCTATAGCAATTATAAGTATAAGGAAGGAAAATATTATTATTATTTTTTGTTTTTTCATATTATTACTCCTTTTCTAATTATTTAATAATATATGGACTATATTTTGTGCCATCACCTTCTGTAATCAATACATCACTATTTAGATAAGCTCTACCCTTAATACCAGAACGGCTATAATCATCAGCAAAATCATATGACATTGTTCCGATAGGATTAATAACTGCTTTAGTATTATCCGCTTTTGAAGAATCAATACACCAACTTCCAATTGTTGAAGAATCTTTAGCTTTAGCAGAAAATATCTCAAAAGTAGATGGAATACTAAGTCTTGACTTATATTTCTTAATACTCTTCTTTCCTAAATAAGTAATTCTTTTATTATAAATAGGAACTTCAATTTCTACATTAGCAAGTAAATCAGTATCAATATATCTAATAGCTTCATTTACAACTTGATAGCCTAAATTACCATTTTGATTAGGATTATATACTTTAGCTTTATTACCATTATTATATCTGTAACTTATTTCTTCTCCATTACTTGTTATAACGCCTTCCATAATTATTTCAGCCATATCATCTTTAATACCAGCTATTCGCCATAAATAACCTGAATAACTAACATATTCTCCAATTTCCGCTTTATTAACAGGAGACTGTTTTCTAGCACTTTCTTTATTTATAATTTGATATGGATTAGTATTAGTACCATCTCCACTATATACTTTAGTATTAGAACTCAAAGTAACAGCAGGTCTTACATTTAATAAATTTTTAGAATTACTAGTAATAACTCTATCAGGATATGCAAAAAGTGTACTCATAGCCCAAGGATTACCATCTTCCCCAAAATTAGAATACCATAATAAGTTACTCATATCCAAATAACTTATTCCATCAACCAAAGTTTTATTATAATCCTGCATTGATAGAATACCAACATAATACTTATCACTAGTTCTATCACAAGTAGTCTTAGTAGCAACATTATCAGCTGTTAACACATCATCACACCAATTAGTCTTTACAAGTAATTTTTTATTTTCATTTTCCAATAAATTATAGAAGTAATCATTTAACCACTTACTAAGCTCGCTATCATTGTATCTCTTATCACTTCCAAAATTAACATTAGCAAGTGCATCATCACTAACTATTGTAATACTATTATCATCATTAACTCTAACAATTCTAAATAACATATTATTAAAGTATATATAATTGTTAGAAGCATCTCCTACATAATAACCATCAGTAGTATTTTCTTTTACAGTAATAGCAAGACTCTCTTCAACTTTAACTGTTCTAGTTACTGTAGTAGTATTATCAAGGCTATCACTAATTTCATAAGTTATTTTATAACTACCAACTTTAGAAGTATCAACATCACCTTTTACTCTAACATCTTTTATATCAATAGTACCATCAACATTATCAACAACACTCTTAATACCAGGATCAGTAAACTCACTACCTCTACTAACAGTCATATTCTTAGAACCTTTAAGAGTAATAACAGGACCATCATGATCAACATCAGATTCAAAACTTCCACATTTTAAATATGTATAATACTCTAAATCTCCATTTTTATTAACTGCTTTCACATTAGAATTATTTAAATCACAAAGTTTATTACCATATGCCTCATATAATCCTTCTAAATACTCTTGCTTAACCAAAGTATCTAAAGAAACAGAAATAACACGCCCTTCCTCTTTTGGAAGTAGTGTTCTATTTATTTCATAATATCTCTCACCAGCCTCTTGTAAAAGACGTTCATTATTTCTAAATACATTACGTGGATAAAAATACAAAAACCAAACAAGCAAAGCAATAATAACAACTACAACAACTATAACAGCAATCCTAATTATTTTTTTCTTATCAAAACTCTTTTTATTCTCCATTTTATTCTCTCCTTTAATTCAAATGATAGATATATCTTTGATTTCTAAAAATAAATACTAAATCAATCTTACCATCTTCTTTAATGTCATTAGGAATACTAAAGTATGCATAATTACCATTGTAACTATTAACTAAAGAATTAGGTTCTATTCTCTTCATCTTACCATTATTATCCTCATATCTAATTTTAGCATATATATTAGAAAAGTCAACAAAACTTTTACCCGTAAAACTATTACTAGAAAATGCTATTTCTAAGATATTATTAACAGAAGTTAAAGGTAATTCTTTTATAGCGCAAAGGTTATCTGAACACGAATAAGCACTATAAGTTGTTTCTTTAGATAATTTAAAGTCATTAATAATTAACGTATCATTACTTGGAAATTTCATCTTTTCAGTAATCTTCGCTTCATCTACAGTATCTACTTTTGTAACATCTTGAACACTTAATTTTGTTTTTCTAATCACACCATGAGCAAAGTCTTGATAGTATAATGTATATTTAGTACTCTCTATATCTTTAGGAATTCTATAAACTAAAATAAAAGTAACTTCATCTTTATTTTCAAGTTCTCTACCACTATAAGGTCTACCTAAGTCTTTAAAATAATCATATCGCCCTGTTACATAATGAAATTCATTATTTCTATTCATAATTCTAAACTGATCAAGATTAATATCGCGTTTAGAAGCATTATTCTTAACAGTAACATTAATAACTAAAAAGTTATTATTTTTTTCAATTACATTTCCCCTACTATCTCTATTAGTTAAATAACTATTATTAACTGTAATATCATAATAATTAGCAGAGAAAGTTTTTCCTTCTCTATATGTCTTATGTAATACTCCAAAGTAGTAATAAGTATAACCAGTAAGAGAAACAGCAAGAATTATTATAATGATATTACATATAAGTTGATGTTCAAAATAAACATATTTAACATTTCTAAAGAATTTTTTAAGATTTCTAGTTATCTTATCTTTGTCAAATTCAATATTAACTTCAAATTCTTCTCTATCTTCTTCTTTTATATCTAAATATTCTTCATCTTCTTTAAAACCAAACTTTTTTAAGTCAATACCTAAAAATCTGATACCAAAAATAATGAATATAGGATACTGAAATATATAAACAATATTTAATAAATCCCTACCTGCCATAATAGGTTGTAATTCTGATAAATCATTATAGCCATTAAAATAACTTCTGATAAAGATAAGAATACCCAACATAAAAGTATATAGTATTACAGGATACAAATATATTTTCCACGGTTTTTTCTTATATAGTAATAATATAATTAAAGTAATACTTATACCAACTATTAATAGGATAAAAATAATGACTAAAAAGTTAATATGGTCACTTATCGGTTCATAATAAGCATTATAACTCTCAGTATTTAAAAACTCTCCTATAAATGTCCGTAATGACATTACTTTATAAAAGATATATGCACTAAACAATATCAATAGCAAATGTATTCTTTGAAAGTATTGTATTAAAAGAGCATACGGTTTTCTTAATATCATAAATTACACCCCTTTGCTATTATAAGTATAACTTAGTTTTAGATTTCCTACAAGTAGAAACTTGTTTTATTTTGATGTTCTTGTTATAATACTTAAGGAAAGTAGTGATAAAAATGAAAAGAAAAATTAAATATTTATTAATAACTATACTAGCTATATTCTTAACAGGATGTTCTAATAATAATGTTATTACTGATATTGAATATAGTAAATTAGAAGAATTAATCGATAATAAAGAAAGTTTTATTCTAGAGGTAATGCAAACAGGATGTTCTCATTGTGAAGAGTTTACACCTAGATTTAGAGCAATACTAAAAGAAGAAAATATGGAAGCTTATTCTATTAATCTTTACAATTTAACTGAAGAAGACGCTGAAAAATTTAATAAATTAACTACAAGTGTAAGTGGTACTCCAACTGTTTTGTATTTTGAAGATGGAAAAGAAACCAGTCATAAAATAAATGGAGCGGTATCTAACGAAAAAATTGAAGAATTTTTAGAAAAGATAGAAAAATAAATAGACTATGATAAAGCCTATTTATTTTTTTTGGCATCTGCCTTTTTTCTCTCTTCTGTATTTAAAATACGTTTTCTAAGTCTAATAAAGTTAGGTGTTACTTCAACTAACTCATCTGAGTTAATATAGTCAAGTGCATATTCTAAGGTAATAGGACGAGGTCTTTTTAAGACAACTGTATGATCACTTCCAGCAGCACGCATATTAGTAAGTTGTTTACCTTTAACAACATTAACTGCAAGGTCATTATCTCTATTACATTCACCTATTATCATACCCTCATATACTTCAGTACCAGGTTCAATAAACATAGTACCTCTATCTTCAAGGTTACCAATTGCATAAGCAGTAGAATTACCATTTTCAACAGAAACAAGAACTCCTAGTTTACGTTCTCCAATATCAACGTTTTCATATGGTTTATAAGAACTAAAGGTATGATTCATTATTCCATATCCTTTAGTCATAGTCATAAAGTCTGTAGAAAAACCAATAAGTCCACGAGATGGAATACTATAGTTAAGTCTAACTTGATTTTCAAAGTTAGTCATATTCTCCATTACTCCACCACGAGTACCTAAATGTTCAATAACACTACCAACAACATCTTCTGGTACTTCTATTTGTAACTCTTCCCAAGGTTCACACTTAACACCATCTATTTCTTTAATAATTACTTTAGGTTTAGATACTTCAAGTTCAAAACCTTCACGACGCATATTTTCAATTAATATACCAAGATGTAACTCACCACGACCTGAAACAAGGAAGCTATCACTTCCGGCACTTTCAACTCTTAAAGATACATCTTTTTGAGTCTCACGGATTAATCTTTCTTCAATCTTACGAGCAGTTAAAATCTTACCATCACGACCTACAAATGGGCTAGAGTTAGTTCCAAATGTCATTTGTAATGTAGGTTCATCTATATGTAAAATAGGTAAAGGTAAATTATCTCCCATATTACAGATAGTCTCTCCTACTGATATATCAGCAAGCCCTGCAATAGCAACAATATCTCCTGCTTCAGCACTCTCAATCTCTATACGATTATATCCATAATAACCAAATAGTTTTTGAATTCTAAAGTTCTTAACAGAACCATCTAATCTAATACAACTAACCATCTCACCAGTCTTAATGATTCCATTATGTACACGACCAATACCAATACGTCCTACAAATTCATTATAATCTAACAATGCTGGTTGAAATTGTAATGGTTTAGTATTATCACCTAAAGGTGCAGGAATCTTATCAATTATTAAGTCAAGTAATGGTTCAAAACCTTTTTTTTGCGTACTTATATCATCACTTAAACTACAAGTCTCATTTAAAGCACTAGCATAAACAACAGGGAAATCAAGTTGATCTTCATCAGCACCAAGTTCAATGAATAAATCAAGAACTTCATCAACAACCGCACTACATCTTGCACTAGGTTTATCTACTTTATTGATAACTACAATAGGTTTAACCCCTGCTTCAAAAGCTTTCTTTAAAACGAATCTAGTCTGAGGCATAGCACCTTCATAAGCATCAACAACAAGAATAACACCATCAACCATATTCATAATACGTTCAACTTCTCCTCCAAAGTCAGCATGACCAGGAGTATCAAGAATATTAATACGATAACCGTTGTAATCTAAAGCCGTTGTTTTAGCAAGAATTGTAATACCACGTTCTTTCTCTAAAGCATTAGAATCCATTGATACATTACTTACATCTTCATTATCACGAAACATACCAGATGTTTTTAATATACCATCTACAAGTGTTGTTTTACCATGATCGACATGGGCAATAATCGCTACATTTCTTTTTTTCATACTTATCACACTCCAAAATACGTTCTAAATTATATCATAACTTAAATAAAAATACTAGAGTTTCTAGTATTTTTTTGGTGGATTTATCTAATAATAACTATTTAGCAGCATTAATTTGACTCATTACTTCATCAGCAAAGTTCTCTTCTTTTTTCTCAATACCTTCACCAACAGCATAACGAATCATAGATACAATAGTTCCTCCATTATTCTTAACATAATCTCCTACTGTAACATTAGAATCTTTAATAAATGCTTGTTCTTCTAAACAAATCTCTTTATAGAATTTATTTAATCTACCAGTAACCATTTTTTCAGCTATTTCTGCAGGTTTACCTTCATTCATAACTTGTTCTTTAATTACTTTAGATTCATGTTCTACCATCTCACTTGGAACACTATCTCTATCTACACAAACAGGAGCCATAGCTGCAACATGCATTGCAACATCTTTTGCAACTTCTTCTGTAGTATTATCAAGAACTACTAAAGCACCGATTTTACCTCCCATATGTAGGTAACTACCAAATACCTCGCTATCAGTTTTCTCTACTAATTCACATCTTCTAAAAGATATTTTTTCTCCTATTTTAGCAGTTAAACTAACAAGCTTTGCTTCTACAGTCTCACCATTATCATCAAAAGCTAGTACGTCTTCCCTAGTCTTTAAATCATTATTAATAATAGTATCTGCTAAATAATTAACAAAGTTAACAAATTCTTCATTCTTAGCAACAAAGTCAGTCTCAGAATTAACTTCTAATATAACTGCTTTATTATCTTTAACTTCTATTTTACATAAACCTTCTGCAGCAACTCTTGATTCTTTTTTAGCAGCCTTACTAATACCTTTTTCTCTTAACCAATCAACTGCCTCATCCATATTACCATTACAAGCTTCTAAGGCTTTCTTACAATCAAGCATTCCTGCTCCAGTCTTATCTCTTAATTCTTTTACATCACTTGCTTTAAACATAATTTATCCAATCCTTTCTTTAATTTATACAAAAGGAAGGAGATTCCCTCCCTCCTTCCTATCTTACTTTGATAAAGCTTCTATAATATCAGCTTTCTTTAAACCAGTTGTCGCAATATTCTTCTCTTTAGCTATTTCTTTTAATTCAGCAACTGTCATTTTACTATAATCTACAGTTTCTTCTTTAGTAGTTTCTTTTTCTTTAACTACTTCTTCTTTCTTAGCTTCAGCCTTAACTTCTTTAGTTTCTTTCTTTACTTCCTTTTTAGTATCTTTCTTATCTTTTTTAGCTTTCTCTTCTTCAGTAATATAATCAATTACTTCATTACCATTAACTTCTGCAATAGCATTAGTTAAAGCTCCAATAAGTAATTTAACACTTCTTACAGCATCATCATTACCAGGAATAACATAATCAACCATATCTGGATCGCAGTTTGTATCAACTACACCAAATACAGGAATATTTAAGATTCTAGCTTCTTTAATAGCAATCTCTTCTTTCTTAGGATCAACTATAACTAAAGCTTGAGGAAGTTTCTTCATATCTCTAATTCCTCTTAAGTTCTTATTAAGTTTTTCATATTCTTTCTTAAGACCAATAACTTCTTTCTTAGGTAATAAATCGAACGTTCCATCACTTTCCATCTTTTCGATTTCTTCCATTCTTCTAACTCTTGATCTAATAGTTCTAAAGTTAGTTAAAGTACCACCTAACCATCTTTCATTAACAAAGTACATATTAGTTCTAACAGCACTCTCTTCTGCAGCTTCCCCAGCTTGTTTCTTAGTTCCAACAAATAGAACTTTTCCTCCATCTTCTGCAATAGCTTTTAAAGCATCATATGCTCTATCTAAACATTTAGATGTTTTTTGTAAATCGATAATATAAATATCATCTCTAGTTGTATAGATGTATTCTCCCATCTTAGGATTCCATCTTCTTTTTTGATGTCCAAATTGAACACCAGCTTCTAATAAATAATTCATTGATACTACGCTCATATTCTAATCTCCTTTTCGTTTTAATCTTCTATTTTGTTCTAAAAATTATCACTGCTAGCTATCATTTATTTATACGACTAACAGCACTAGATAATTCAATCCCAAAATATGTTTATTTTTCTAAAGCTGCAATTATATCAGCTTTTTTCATACCTGTAGTTGCAATTCCTTTTTCTTTTGCAACTTCTTTAAGTTCTGCAACTGTCATTTTACTATAGTCTTTAACTTCTGTTTTCTCTTCTTTTTTAGTTGTAGCTTTCTTTTCAGTTGTCTTTACTTCTTCTTTAGTACTACTACTCTTAACAGTTACTTCTTTAGTAGATTTAACTTCATTTGCTTTTATTTTACCTTCTTTACCTTTTTTAGCAACTTCAACTAATTCAGTAAATGCTTTAGGATCATTAATAGCAATTTCACTTAACATTTTACGGTTAACTTCTACACCTGCTTTATTTAATCCTTCTATAAATCTAGAATAACTAATACCATTTTCTCTACATGCTGCATTAATTCTAGTTATCCATAATTTTCTAAATTCTCTTTTCTTTTGCTTTCTATCACGAAATGCATATTGACCAGAATGCATTAATTGTTCTTTAGCACTCTTATAAAGTCTATGTTTACTACCAAAGTATCCTTTAGCTTGTTTTAATACTTTCTTATGACGAGCTTTTGTAACTGCTCCATTCTTAACTCTTGCCATACTTCATCCTCCTTAAATTAAATAATGTTTTTTAAACGATTTTGATCTGCTTTAGATAAGCTAGATGCACTTCTTTTCTTTCTATTTACTTTTCTTGATTTATAACCAACATTATGTCTACTTCCTGGGTGTCCCATCTTATAATCATTTTTTCTTTTCTTAAATACTTTCTTACTACCTTTATGTGTTTTTAATTTAGGCATTATAATTCCTCCTTCTACTTATCTTTCTTTGGTACTAAAAACATTGTCATAGTACGACCATCTAACTTTGGATGTTGATCAATTGTTGCATAATCTAGAGTCCTATTAGCAAATTTCTCTAATACTTCTTTACCTAGTTCAGTATGAGCCATTTGTCTTCCTTTGAATCTAATCGTAAGTTTAATCTTATCACCTTTTTGTAAGTATTTAATAACATTTCTAAGCTTAGTCTCAAAGTCTCCTACATCAATAACAGGAGATAATCTAAACTCTTTTAACTCTGCTTGAGAAGCTCTTTGCTTTTTCAAAGCTTCTTTTTCTTTCTTCTGTCTTTCATAACGGTATTTATTATAATCCATTACTTTACAAACAGGCGGATTACCATTAGGATTCATTAAAACTAAATCTAAATTAGCATATTTTGCAAGTGTTCTTGCATCTTCTATAGATTTAATTCCAACTTGTTCTCCATTAGGACCAATAACTAATACTTCTTTAGCTCTAATTTGCTCATTAATTAATTGACTCTTATTATCTTTTGCTATAATTAACACCTCCATAAATTAAGAAAAGTGGATATATTAATACCCACTAAAAAACCAAAATAATGTTATATTATTATATCTATCTTGGCTTTTTACCTATTGACTTACTTATCAATCAGGTGGTGGGGTATCCCATCTCTTTCCTTTTCTTCAACTATTTTATGCTAAAAATCTATTTTTGTCAACACTTTATTACTACTTTGTTACAACTTTATTACTACTTTGTTACAACAAATTAAACACCATCTATACAATTATCATAAATCCACTCTTTTAACTTAGTATTATCTCCACTCTCGTAATAGAGGGTTAATTTAGTTAAATAGTTACCAATCTCTTCAACAGGAACTGCTATTATACCTTGCCCATTTTTAATCATTTCTTTATTAGCAATTAAATTAGCAACTCTTTTATTACCATCTAAAAACATCTGACATCTTTGAATCCAACAAAATAAATCAATACATCTTTCTAATTTGTTTTTATTATTTAGGATTTCTTTTAGTTCTTCATCATAATTACATTCACTAGGAAGTTTGGGACGCCAAGAAGTACCGGTAATACCTACACCTTTATCTCTAAATTCACCCAAAGGATAAATGTTTTGTCCTTTACATACTTCAAAATGTATTTTTTTAATAAAATCTATAGTAAGTTCTTCAGTAACATGGTTTATTACATATTCCCAAGCATCTTTTAAACCTTTAAGTTTCAACATATCATCAACTGAAATATTACCTGTATTAACATTATTCATAAAAGCATAAGTATCAGCAAAAGTAACAGCAATTCCTTCAAGATTAGCACTTTTATAAATATTATCAACAAGTTTTCTCTTAGCAAAAAATATATTATCTTCTAAAGACATATTATATCTATCTTTCATACACATCCTCCTTCTAATAACCTAGCATCACTTAATAAAATAATAATATCCATTATTTTTTTTGTAAAGTATTTTTCATCTAAATTATCATTTTATTAAAACATCATTATACTCTCTGCATTTTTCTTCTAGTAAAGGAAAGTTACAGCATCTATTATATATATTAGTAGGTAAATTTTTATTTATATAATTAAAATATAGATTACTAGCTTTTTTATAAAGTGTTGCTCTTCGTCTATTAAGAAAATATAGTTGTTCTTTTAACATCTTTCTATATATCTTTTCTTCTTTCACATTACTTTTACTATCCAAATCAATCATAATTACATTATTAAGTGTTACAGGTAACATATTATTAAAATTAACTGCTCCTAACTCTCCATTTTTTAACTTTAGAAAGTCAATATTATCATGCATTTTTAAATATTTTTCTTTTGGACTAGAAAGAGGTGCAAAATATTTAAAATCATTAACTTCAAACAATACTCCCACAAAAGGACGATTCTTCTTTCGATCAAAGTTATATGGCACTTTAGAATCATATTTTCTTAAATAATCACAATACTTTGAATCTAATTTTACTAACATTAATTTTTGTTTCATACTTTGCACCTCCTAATTAATTAGTTATTATATATTAGAAAACAAATGTTTGCAATAGTAAAATAATAAAAACTAGAGTTTGCTCTCTAGTTTCTTTTTTAAGTTCCTGTTATGGTCGGAATCACCGCTTTTTTAAGTTCCTGTTATGGTCGGAATCACCGCTTTTTTAAGTTCCTGTTATGGTCGGAATCACCAGCTTTTTTAATACAACACATAATCACTTATGTAGCTATAATATAACATTTCATAATGTTATTGTCAATATTTTATTATTAGAATTTAATTCTCTCTTCAATATAAGGTATAACTTCATCAAGTTTTAATGTTACTTGTTCCATAGTATCTCTATCTCTTAAAGTAACTGTATTATTCTCTAATGTATTATCATCTACAGTTAAAGAGAATGGTGTTCCAATTGCATCTGCTCTTCTATATCTCTTACCAATAGAACCAGATTCATCATAACTAACAGAAAATTCTTTAGATAACATCTTATAAACTTCCATTGCTTTCTCACCATGAGTTTTCTTAACTAAAGGTAAGATATTTACTTTATAAGCTGCTAAATATGGATGAATTTTTAATACTTCTCTTTCACTACCATCTTCTAAAGCTTCTTTCTTATAAGCATCACAAATTACACTTAAGAATAATCTATCAACACCAACACTTGGTTCAATAACATAAGGAATATATTTTTCATTAGTATTAGGATCTAAATATTCTTGACTTACACCAGATACTTTTTGATGAGAAGATAAATCATAATCAGTACGACTTGCTATACCCCAAAGTTCTCCAAATCCAAAAGGAAATTTATATTCAATATCAGTAGTAGCATTACTATAATGACTTAACTCTTCTTTTTTATGATCTCTAAATCTTAAATTATCTTTACTAAGTCCTAAACTTAATAAGAAATTAAGACAGAATTCTTTATAATACTTATGCCACTCTAACTCTGTTCCTGGTTTACAGAAGAATTCTAACTCCATTTGTTCAAATTCTCTTGTTCTAAAAATAAAGTTACCTGGTGTAATTTCATTTCTAAAACTCTTACCAATTTGTCCTATTCCAAAAGGAACTTTAAGCCTCATACTTCTTTGTACATTTAAGAAATCAACAAATATACCTTGAGCAGTCTCGGGTCTTAAATAAATAGTATTTTTACTATCTTCAGTTACTCCTTGAAATGTCTTAAACATTAAATTAAATTCTCTAATATCAGTATAATCCATTGCTCCACAGTTTGGACAAGTAATATTATGTTCTTTAATATAGTCCATTAACTGTTCATGATTCATACCACCAGCATCTTCTATCCCATCTGCTTCTACTAATTTATCTGCCCTATGTCTTGTCTTACATTTCTTACAATCTATTAAAGGATCAGAAAATGTTGCTAAATGTCCACTTGCCTCCCAAGTCTTAGGATTCATTAATATTGCACTATCAAGCCCAACATTATTAATATCCTCTTGAATAAATTTCTTTAACCAAGCATTCTTAACATTATTCTTCATTAATGCCCCTAAAGGACCATAATCCCAAGTATTAGCAAGTCCTCCATATATCTCACTTCCTTGAAATATAATTCCATACTGCTTACAATAATTTACTAAATCTTCCATTTTAATTGTTTCCATCATTTAACTTTTCTCCTTTCGAATTCAATGGTAAATTTATGTTCAATTTCATCTAAACAAGATCTTAACTCATTAATACTACTAACTTCTCTAAAATAAGTATGAACATCACCAGTAAGACCTTCTCTATATCTTCTTTCTAAATCTTTAATTATTCTATTATAAACACCATCTTTATTATAAAGAATCAATTCTTTATTTAGATCATTTAATTCTATTTTATTATTTAAAAAAGAAATAAATTCAGATAAAGTCCCAGTCCCACCATCTAAAAATAATATTGTATCACTATTATTATATAATTCTAAAGCTCGCTCAAATGTAGATAATACAGATATTTTAATATCTGCACAAGAACTTCTATTAAGTTCTTCTTCTCTTCCAACAACTAAAAGCATATTACCATTTTCTTTTGCTATTTCTTTAACATCTCTCATAGATCCAGTCTCACCTGCACCCATAACAATGGTATATCCTCTTTTAACTACTTCTCTTGCTACTTCTGAATTATGTAAACGAGACCCAAGGCTAGCAGTATCTCTACTCCCACACATAATTCCTAAATTCAGACTTTATCACCTCCGATAGTTTTTAAACTTCTGATATATAACTCTTATTATATAGGCTATAAGTTTAAAAGTCTAGGTAAAAATATTGAAATACCAATAATTACTGAAAAAATCGCCGCAATTAATACAGAACCAGCCGCTGCATCTTTAGCAATCTTCGCTTTCGCTTTCTTTTCTTCTGTTACAAGATCAACTACATTTTCTATTGCAGTATTCATAAGTTCTAAAGAAAGAACTAAAGCAAATAGTACAAAACATACACCCCACTCAACAAATGTAATTTTAAACACAATCCCTGCTATTATAACAAGTATCATAACAAGAAAGTGAATTACCATATTTCTTTCATGTTTTAATGTATAAAGTATACCATTAAAGCCATAAGATAAAGTTTTTATCAAAGGTTTCTCTTTTTCTTTAGGTTTAAATGTTTTCTCATAAAAGTAAATTAGTACTAAAAGAATTACAAATCCTAAAATAACTCCCCCAACTACATCAGTAACATAATGAACATTAAGTATTAACCTACTTAAACAAATTAATACTATTAATGTAGTTAAGAATGTTGTGCCTATTACTTTATATTCTTCCTTACATTTACTTCTCCTAAGTAAATATATTAAAAAACCATAATAAGTAGTAGTGATTAAACTATGACCACTAGGAAAACTATAACTAGAAAGAATCTCACTTCCTATTAATGGTCTTTCTCTTAAAAATATATTTTTAGTTACTATAATAATACCAGCACTAATTATGGTATTAATTATAACAAATATTCTCTCATGATTAGTATTAAGTAAAAATATAAGTACAAGTGTAATAATAATTATCGCTTCACTAGAAGCAAATGTCGTAACTACATTAGCACATACACTCAAAAACTCTATCTCATTAGTAGATAATAAATTATAAACACTATAATCTATCGCTCCTGTTAAATCTAACAAGACACATATAGTTAAAATAACAAATAAACTTAAAAGAATTATTAATCTCTTCTTCATACTTTCTCACCTTATTTTAATTCTATCACATTCTTTAACATTTTTTTACTATTTAAATAAATTCCTGTATATCGATCATAATAATCTTCTAAAAATTTATTTATTTCTGCATTTACTTTATCATTAACATCTATTTTCGTAATTTTCTCTAAATCAACATAATAATACATTTGTAAAAGCTTAATCGCTTTATCACTATAATACCCTTCATTTTGATAGCAATCTTTACAAATAAAACCACCAGCCGTAGGACTTAAACTAACTATATTAGTAGTTTTCCCACAAACTGCACAACCTGTTACTATAGGACTAACACCTAGAAAGTCTAAATATTTAAGTTCTAAAATATTAGTAACAACCGCTGGATTTAATCCATTTTCTATTTTTTCTAAAGAACTAACTAACAAAGGAAGTATAGATTTATCTTTAGATTGTTTAACTACTTGTTTTGTAAGATCTAATAAGTATGATGCATAAACAACATTTTTTAAATTCATTATAGTTTTAGGATAATCATTAATAACATCAATACTAATTAAAGTAGATAACCCATTCTCTTTATAATAAAAATGAAATGTACCATATACTAATTTTCTAGAAGCTCCTCTAAGTTTACTCTTTAAGTTACGACACCCTTTAGACATAATTCCAATAAGTCCATATTCGCAAGTCAAGACATTTAATATTTTACTAGAGTCACTATAATTAGTCTCATTTAGAACTAGTCCCTTCACATCCACTATCTTCAACTTCTTCACTTCTTTCTATAGACTTTGCCAAAAGGAAATATCTAATATCTCCAGTTTTTTTAAATAAATTCCATAATGTTTCATAATTATTCATATTATCACCTATTAATATAATGATTAATAAGTAATTTTTTTATTCATCATTATTATCAAGTCCAAGTTCTATTAAATATTTCTCTTTATCACGCCAATTTTCAATAACTTTAACATGTGTTTCCAAAAATACTCTTTTACCTAAAAACTCTTCCATATCATTACGAGCAAGTATACCAATACGTTTTAACATATTACCATTCTTACCAATAATAATTCTCTTTAAACTTTCTTTATCGACAACAATTAAGACTTGTATATGAACAAGATCATCATATTCTTCGAAATTCTCTACATAACAAGTAACACTATGAGGAATCTCTTGTTTTGTTAAAAGCATAATCTTTTCTCTAACAAACTCTCCCATAATAAACTTAACTGACACATTAGTAAGTTCATCATTAGTAAAAATAACCTCATCAAGTGGTAAGTATTTTTTTAATGTTTTTATCAAATCATCTATCGCTTTTTTCTTTAAAGCAGATATAGGAATAATCTCATCAAAATCATAAAGCTCCTTCGCTTCATCTATTACTTGAAGTAGTTTTTCACTTCCTACTTTATCTATTTTATTTAGAATTAAGAAAACTTTAGCATTTTTATTCTCTTTAATTTTATTTAAAACAAACTTATCTCCCTTACCAATACCACTGCCTACATCTATTAATAAAAGTATAATATCAGCATTATCTATATTCTGATAAGCTTTTTTATTTAAAACACTACCAAGTTTATTCATAGGTTTATGAATACCTGGAGTATCTATAAAGACAATCTGAGCCTCATCATCTTGGTAAATTCCTTCTATAATATTTCTCGTAGTACCTGCTTTATCTGTAGTAATAGCAAGTTTCATATTAAGTATTGCATTTAACAGTGTACTCTTACCTACATTAGGTCTTCCCATTATTGATACAACTCCACACTTCATAAAATTACCTCCTTTATTTATAAATCTAATAACTCACTAATATTGTCAATTTTATAATCAAAACTATCTACATCACCAAAACCATAAGCTGCATAAACAAAAGGAATACCTGCATAATAACTTGCTTCCATATCACCTCTTGTATCACCAACATATATAGGATTTTTCAAGTTATTACGAGAAATAACAAGTTTAATATTTTCTCCTTTATTTAAAAGAGTTCTCCCATAGCTCTCATAATCATCAAAATAATCTTTAAGTCCGCTTGTATTTAAAAAAGATTCAATATATCCATCTACACAATTGCTAACTATATATAGTTTATATTTTTTACTCAAACTTAAGATAGTTTCTCTAGTATTAGGATATAAGGTTCCTCCTTCTTTTAACAAGTTTTCCACATTTTTATTAAAAGCCTCATTAGCATACTCTTCCCCTTTTTCTCTTGGAAGATATCCATAATATATATCAACAATCTCATCTGATGTTTTACCCATTGCTAATTCAATCTGTTCTTTTGTAACACCTTTAGTAATATCACTATGTTTATCTTTTACAAATCTTGTCGCTTTAAGACAACTATCAACAGTATTCCACAAAGTACCATCCAAATCAAATATTATTGCATCTATTTTTTTATTACCAGCTTTATCTTCCATGCTATCACTCTTTTCAAATTTTTAATTTTTCTTCTCTAACCATTTCTTCTAACAACAACCAGATTTATATAACTTATCTTGTCTTATTTTATACTTTTCATGCTTCACATAATGCCTTATCGCAAGCGATTGTCTGGGAAACATTACCAACATCTTTAAAAACATTAGTAGCACATCTTCTAAACTGAATTGCCCTATCAGAATTTACCCTATAGTCAACTGAAATAACAGCATCTAAATTGTAATATTTTAATTTTCTGTTAACCTCTCTATTACCTTCTTTTCGAACTAGTAAGAAATCTTCGGTAGTTGAGTCTTTATCTAGCTCCATATCAGTATAAATATTTTTTATGTAACCCAATATTATCAGAAGAACAATTATAAAGTTCAACCATTGCCTTCTGTTTTAACCACAAATTTTCTTCACAGAATCTAGCTTAAATACCCTTCACTATATCTTTGCCTTTCAAAAAGCAAAAACTAGAACACTGCTATTTCTTACAACTAATATTTTTTCCCAAGAGTATCTCCTCCTAACTTTTTATATATTTTTTACTCTTCATTATTATCATATACCATTTCTTAAAAAGTTTTTTTCAAATTATTATTTTTTTAATAAATACCCTTAGGCTTAAACAAAATATTAAAGTAATTCCATAATCTTAGGTATAAAAATCACTAAAGCAATAATCGCACTAGTCAAAGTAAGTACAAACTCTGCCGCACTTGCTGTATCTTTAGCAACTTTAGCAAGAGGATGAAACTCTTTAGTAACAAGATCAACGGTACTTTCAATCGCTGTATTAAGAAGTTCAATTACCAAAGTCAAACCAATAATAGCAATTATAATTAACCATTCTGTAGTCGATATTTTAAGTAAAAAACCAAACAATAACAAAATAATAGTACAAATCAAATGTATATAAACACTCTGTTCATTTTTATATGCTGCCTTTAATCCATTCCAAGAATTCTTAATACTTGAAATTATTCTCTTAAACCCAAATTGTTTTTTCTTTCTATCTAGTGATGCCATATTCCATCAAAACCTCCTCTTGTTTTTTAAACATAATTTTTGCATCTTCTTCATTCTCATGATCATATCCTAACAAATGATAAACACCATGCACTGCTAAAAAACATAATTCTCTTTCTAAAGAATGACCATATTCTTTAGCTTGTTCCTTTGCTTTATCTAAACAAATATAAATATCTCCTAATAATCTAATATCATCAGGAATAATCATACTTTTATCATCTTCTAAAGCAAAACTAATAACATCAGTTACTCTATCAATACCACGATACTCTTTATTAAGTTTATGAATAAAAGTATTATCAACAATTATTATACTACAACTTGCCTTTTTTACACCTTCAACTTCAAAAGCTTTATTTACAACTTTTTCTATTATATCGCTATAAGTAAACTCTTCATCTGTCTTATTATATATAGCAACCTCGTTCACTGTTTAAATCACGTTCCTTTCTAATGGTTAGATTATAACACAAAAAAAGAGGGTTTTAAAGTAATGTTATTAATCCCACTAAAAGAATAATAGACACTAAATTTAAAAACCATTCTCTTTGTAATACACTAGGACACATATCTCCTATCTTTAAAATAAGAATATATAAGTAATGACCTAAAACTCCCCCCAGTATATTTAATAAAATATCATC
The DNA here is from genome assembly GCA_944331955.1 of uncultured Bacilli bacterium. Taxonomy (GTDB): domain Bacteria; phylum Bacillota_I; class Bacilli_A; order RF39; family UBA660; genus Onthousia. Next base: position 9,498 of record CALVIY010000010.1, on the reverse strand, counting down.
AATATCAAAAACTCTACCTATCATTAACTGTGTACATTCAATAGTTAAAGAAGTTAGTACTGTTAGTATAAAGATAGGAAGTAATTTCTTTTCTTTTAAAAAATAACTAGTAAAGAATCCATATGGTAAGAACATAATTATATTACCCAAAACATTCTTTAAAAATAATCTACTACCTAAATCATATCTAAACATTTCTCTAAAAGGAATTAAATTATTACTAGAAATATTATTATTATCTTGAAAAGTAACTACTTGGAATAAACAAAGTATATATATGATAAATGATAAAGCGATTAATTCTTTATAAAAACAAAACTCTTTTTTATTTTTAACTATATCGGCAACTCTTAATGTAATAGCAACTACAACAGATATTATTATCATAGGTAAACTAAATTCAAAAACATTACCAATAGTACGACTTAAACTTGTAAACATATTACTATTACCTCCCTAACTACTTTCTTCTTCTAATTTTTTATTCTCTTCTTCTATATTAAAGTCTTTTAATGATTTATAACTAGTAATATCTTCTTCGACTTTAAAAAAGATTTCTATATCTATTCTATCAGTATTCTCTTCTTTTTTCAAAACCTTTTCGGAAAAGATCTTAATATCACTACCTAATTTATTTTTTAATTTCTCTATCGCTAACGGTTTTATATGCTCCTCATAATTTTCACTAAAGTCTATATCAGTAGTCTTAACCTCTTCTTTCTTTGTTAAATTAATACTAATAGGTAGTAAAGGATGTTTATAAAGTACAGTTTTAGTATCTTTTGAATGTTTATATTTATCGAAGTCTGTAAGTGCAATATCATCACTTAAAAAGCTAATTTCAAGTACAGTTTTATTCTTCCCAGTTTTAATCTCTTCATGATAATTACGAGGTAAAGATAGTGATACTTTATACCAAATCTCTGCATATACATGACCTATCGCTCTCGTTTTACTAACAATATTACCATTATTTCTAATAAGTCCACTAATTAAAGTATCACCTTTCTTAACATAAGCATTTTTCTTAGTAACAACTTCCCCACTTTCCGCTTCTATTCTAGTAACAAGTCCTGTTTTCTTAGCCACAATATCACAAGGTTCAGCTTCTTTTTTTATATTATCTTTTACTCTTCTAATAAGCTTAACTTCATAACTAACCCCTTTTTCCTCTATTTCAATCCATTCTAATATATCTTTCTCTTTATTTAATATTTTCTCTTCTATTTTCTCTTTCTCTTCATAACTTATCTTAAAACTATATTTTTTAAGCCCAAACTCTTCTAAATCAGAAATTATTATCTCCCTTAACTCACTATCAGTATCAATTACTTTAATAGAAAACACTAAATTAGTAAGAAGATTAAAAAAAGCAAAGCCAAGTAAAACAATAAACACAAAAGCTTTCCTTGTCTTAATAAAATGAATAACATTAAGAAGCCCTTTTCTTTTAACAATCTCTATTTTATAAGTAGTATTAATCTTTAAAAGATTAACATAATCTTCTTCTAAGACTTGTATTATTATATAATCTCTACTTCTTTTAATCATCTTAAAATTAATATTAAACCTGACTAATAACATTAAAAAGGTATCTATTCTCTTACCCGTTATTTTTAAAATATAACTACTCATACTTAATCTCCATATTATCTAATATACCTAATATTAATAATTCCCTATCTGCTAACTTCTTTAAAGAGAAATCTCTTCCTTCTAATGTTATTTTTTTATTCTTTGCCTTTATAATTACTTTATTACTACCAAGTGTTAATATCTTCTCATAATTAGTAATATGTATCATCTTACTATAAATATCAATATGAAAATCTATTGGATCTAAAAAATTCCTTAAATAATTATAAGCCATAAACCTTCACCTATAAAATTTTATGATATTAAAAAGAAAAAAAGAAAAGAAAGATTAATCTCTTTCTCTTCTTCTCTTACGTTCATTCTTACGAGCATTCTTAATAGCTTCTTTCTTAGCCTTTCTTCTTCTTACTCCTGGTTTATCATAAGCATCATGCTTCTTAGCCTCAGAAGGGACACCGCTACGTGCAAGTTTTTGTTTATATCTTTTAATCGCTCCATCAAGATTACCGTTTTTAACTTGAACTTGTGCCATACTAACTATCCCTCCCTTCACGTTTTACTACAACTGATTATAACACTAAGTATCTTCAATGTCCAACACTTTTTGACATTTTTTACATTTTTTGTAACAATTCTCCTAAAAATAGTCCTAAATTATAACAAGTAAGTACTAATAAAACATTAAGTAAACTAAAACTTACTAACCTTACTGCCTTCTTTATTCTAAAGGACATATATCACCACTTCCTATTCTTCTAATAGAACTCCCTAGTTTTCTTCCAGCCATTACTAAAATTTCTATTAAATCACCAACATATTTAATCGCTGTTGAAGTTAAACTAAAGCCCCCTTTAATATTTTTTAACTCTTTAACTGATAAATCTTTCATTCTAATCACCTCCTCCACATGGTTCAGGATTAGTAAAACCACTAATTACTCCTACTACAAAAGAAATAATTATAGATACACCAATTCCTATAACAGCAGCAGATAAACCTGCTCCCCCTTTAATATTCTTCATTTCATTTTTTGTTAATTCTTTCATTTTACCCTCCAACTATCTATTATCAAACTAAGTATGGTTTCCCGTTTATTAGGTAAAAATATTACCATATCATCATTAACTAATTTAAAAGATTTCTCTAACTCTAACATCAAGATAACTCCATCTTCAGAATCTTCTTTACTATTTATTTTATAGGTATATTTTAAGGTATTATAATAGAAGAAATTATTATCTTCAAATAAGTCTAAATCTAATGTAGTAAAAACTGTAATAACATTATCATCTATATTTAAGATACTAACGGTATTATAAGTCCATAGTTTAACAGTATTTATAAGATAAAAGAATACTATAGTTAAAATAAAGGTAATGACAAAAGATAATAAAAGTAATCTCTTCTTCTTATAACTCTTCATGGCATTTCCCTTTCTCTAAATAAAATACTCTATTAAACAAATCTTTATTATTAAGACGATGAGAAATATAAATAATTATCTTATCTTGATAATAATTTAAGATGTTTTTAAGTATCTCTCTTTCTAACTCTATATCTACATTACTAAGACATTCATCAAGTATATAAATATAACTAGTTTTAAAGAAAGCTTGAGCAAGATTAATTCTCGACCTTTCTCCCATACTAATATTTCCCCCATCTTCTAAAAGAATAGTATCAAGATTATATTTTTTATCTTTAAATAATTTCTTTACTCCTGTAATAGATAAAAGTGTATTTTGATTAATATTAGGCTTTCTAGATAAATAAATATTCTCTTTAATATTAGTATTACTAATCATCTCTTTATTAGAAACATAAGTAATAATATTTCTAAGATCATAAAGATTATAATGAGTTAAGTCGATATTACCAAGCTTAATATGTCCAAAATCAAGTGGTAAGAATCTTCCTAACAATTTAACAAGAGTACTTTTACCACTACCAGAATCTCCATAAATAAATACCTTATCTCTTGGCTTAATCTTCATATTAATATTATTTAAAACAAGATTATCTTTATATTTAAAGTATAAATTAGATATAGTTATCCCCATATTTTTAGTATTGTAATTATAATTAGGAAAAGGTAATAACAGTTCCTTCTCATAATTAAAGATATCATCTAATCTTTCCTTTATTTTTTTAGCATTTTGATATTTTAAGACAATTAATACTAAGTTCTCTACATTTCTTAACCCCATAAAGATAAAACCTTCTAGTAGTAAGAATGTTGCCAAACTAATATCAGTTGTAGTTATTAAGATAAAGCCCCCTACACCTAAAACTAATAAGTAAATAATACCTTCTAATAAGCTTAAGATATTTCTTATAACTTCACTATACCTACTAACTCTATAATTCTCTTCTTCTACATTATCAGTAACTTTTCTAATTTTCTTAAACATTACTTCTTCTAAATGTAGACCCTTAATTTTATCATTATTAATAATTACTTGTTGTAACTTACTATTATAATTATCTCTAACTTGATAATATTTACTAATTAGATTAGTACTTAATCTCTTCTGAAAATAAATAAAAAGAAATAAAATAATACTACTAATTATAAGAATGAGAGCTAATAGATTTGATAAACTCATAAAGAATATATAGATAAATATTAATATAAAAGTACTATTAATAAATATCAATACTGAAGACAATAATGAATCTGTAAAAGTATCTATATCGTTAAATAATGATATAATAATCCCCCTTTCCTTAGTTTGATAGTATAAATTAGGAAGTGATAATAACTGTTTCATTAAATTAAGTTTTAACTGATAACTAAGTTTCTTTGTAAGTTTCAAAACAGTAAGTTGTATAAAGTATGAATAAAAGGTCTTTAATACTAAAAGATAAAGAAAGATAAGTAACAAAACTACTAAATTGTAAGTAGATTTAACCGCTAAAGCATTATTTAAAATTATCTTTAAAGAAAACAAATTCAAAAGCTCAAGACTAATACTAAGTATTATTGAAATTAACATAAAAGTAAGAGTATTTTTATTATTAATAAGTAATTTTATAATCTCATCTCTAATAATCTTTACCTTTACAAATCTCTTAATACTAGCAGTTTTCTTAATAAAAAGATAATTACCTGTCGCTATCTTACTAAACTCTTCTATTGAAAGAGTTTTAATAAGTTTACTAGGATCTTTAATAATAACTTTCTTATTAGTGATATTAGTAATTACTACATAATGATATAAGTTCTTCTTTACATCAATTTTAATATGGGCAATTACAGGAAGAGATATTTTAGGTATATCACTGACATTACCTTTCTTTCCATAAGCATCAAAGCCCAAAGATAAAGCTGCCTCCAACAAACCATACATCGTTGTACCATCAGTAAAGGTATTACTAACTCTTTCTAAGTAGTCCTTTGAAACATTACAATTATAATATTTAGCTATCATGATTAGACAGGAAAGGCCACAGTCGTAACTTGATTCCTGCGAAACTATTTTTAATCTTTTTATTATTACCACCTCCTATTATAATAATTAACCATATCTATTTTTTTGCTCTAAATATTTTGTTTATCAGTTATCTTGACAAATCTCTTAATATTTAAATGACTGTAATAAAATATGGTTAAGGTGGTAAAGATGCAGTTTGGGAAAATTAGAGACTTAAGAGAAGATCATGATTTAAAACAATTTGAAGTTGCTAAAATTCTTGGCGTTAAAAGAACTACCTACGCTATGTGGGAATTAGGCGATGTTAATTTTCCAATAGAAAAACTAGTTGAACTCGCGAGGTATTTCCATACTAATGTTGAATACATGCTTAATTTAACTTCAGATAACCGTGAAGTTTTTTATGAAAAAGATATAACAGTAGAATTTATTGGAAATCAATTAAAAAGATATCGTCTAAAATTAAAGAAAACACAAAGAGAATTTGCAAAAGTTTTAAACATCAGACAGTCAAGTTATTCATATTATGAAGATGGTAAAACTAGAATTCCTACTAACAAACTAGTTTTATTAGCAATGACATATCACATTCCTATAAATTATATATGTGGCGGCAAAAGAAAAGAAAAAATTTCTGTCACACTATAATTTTTTTCAAAAAAGTGTTGACAATATCGTTTTCTTTTCATATAATTGTAAATGTCAATACAAATTGATATTTACTTATGCGGATGTAGTTTAATGGTAGAACCTCAGCCTTCCAAGCTGACTACGGGAGTTCGATTCTCCTCATCCGCTCCAGTGACGTTTCTGTTCGAACTTTTATGTTTGAACTTAACATATAATCAATCCGTTCGGATTGATTTTTTTGTGTTCCGAACTCCCGTAGGGCTTGGAAGTACATAGAAATCATCCTAAAAGAAAGGATGGTGTTAATTATGATAAAGTTTACTACACAAGAGTTAGAAATGGAAAAAAGTTTGAAACAACGTATTGAGTTTATTTGTGAGTTCTGCCATGTTACTCCTACCATTACTAATGGAAGTATCAAAAGAATTAACAATACAAACTTAAACTACATTGAACCTCATAAAATCGTTGTAAATAATACTACTTTTCTAGCCTTTAATTATTCTACTGATATTTATATAAGTAACCTAAATAAAAAGATTAAACTTGTAGAATTAGAAGATTACATTAAAAATATGGCTTAATCATTATTATTTAAACGACAGATATTGACTTTTTCTCTTAAAAACTTTATTATATTAGGCAAAACAAGGGGTTATTTACCTGCCAAATCTTTTTAATGGGGGTTATTGATTTGGAAGTACACAATTTATTAATAGCAAAGTTAAAGAGATAAAGGTAGTAGATATTTCTAGGACTTTTATCTCTTTTTTTAGAAAGGATGGGTGTTATGAGTGAATTAGAAATGATTATACAAAAATATTTATCTAAAGATGGAACTGCAATTACATATTCAGATTTTGAACAGCAGGAAGTTAATAAGTTATTCCACTATATGGGTATATATGAACGACCAGATATTTTATCCATATATGATAATAAAATAGTGGCTATTGAACATTTTGAATTTGACAGCTATAAGAACACAAGAAAAAAAGGTAGTGATTTTAAAATTCAAGAAAGTTTTATTGAAAGAAAAATGCAAAATAAAATCAATTCTGAATTAAAAACAAAATCAGAAATTGTTGTCCATGATGAAATAAAAAACACAAGTAATTTACAACAATACTACGATAATTTTAAAAAGGTATTTTTATCTCATATTGATAATATACCAGAATACAGAGAACACATTGAACAAGATTTTGGAAATGAAAAAGATATAGAGTTTTGGTTTTTTGCCGAAGATGTATCTCCACTTGGAAGTTATTATATAAAAAAAGGAAACTCAAAGCCAAGATTATTATTACCATTTTCAAAAGAAATAATAGACATTTTAAGAGAACACAAAGAAATCAAAGGGATGATATTTGGAATATATGCCATGAATGAATACAAAATGGTATTAATGTATAATGATGATAAAACATTAAATAGCCTAGAAAAAAATGAATATTTTAAGGTTAATAATGAAGAATTTATGAGTTTTACTCCTCAAACAACTGGTTTTGCAATAAAAATACCAAAAGATAAAATGGAGGTTGAAACAAATTAATGAATAATGAGAAAAAATTATGTGGACTTTATATGAGAGTTAGTACAGAAGATCAAGCACGTGAGGGCTTTAGTCTTCCAGAGCAAAGAGAACGATTAGAACAATTTTGTAAGTTCAAAAATTATGAAATAGTAGATTATTATGAAGATGCTGGAATAAGTGCCAAAACAGGCAATTTAAGACCTGAATTTGAAAGATTAAAAGAAGATATTAAGAGTAAAAAAATCAATACTATCGTGGCTTTAAAACTAGATAGAATAACAAGAAGTATCTTTGACTGGGAAAAGTTAATGACCTTTTTAGAAGAAAATGATGCCTACCTAGACTGTGCTAATGATGAAATAAACACAACTAATGCTAATGGTAAAATGATTTCAAGACTATTAATGAGTGTTAGTCAAAATGAAATTGAAAGAACATCAGAGAGAACAAAAATCGGTTTAGCAGGAGCAATTAAACAAGGACATATTCCAAGTCAAGCACCACTAGGTTATAAACATGAAGATAAAAAATTAGTAATAGACTACTCTACTAAAGATATTGTTAAAAGAATATTTAATCTATATTATGAGGGAAACTCTTACCAAACTATATCTAACATTTTAAATGAAGAAAAAGTTTTAGGAAAAACAAACTGGCGAGATTCTTCTATTACTGCCATACTTGAAAATGAAGTTTATAAAGGCGATTATGTTCATGGTAAAAGAACAAAGCACCCTACTTATTATCAAGATGTTGTAGAACCTATTGTATCAAAAGAATTATGGGAAGAATGCCAAGTTCAAAAGAAAAAGAACTCACGAAGTTATCAAAGAACTTTAACTTATCTATTTTTACAGAAACTTACTTGTCCTAAATGTGGTCGCCTAATGGGTGGAAAAGCAACGAAAAAGAAAAATGGAAATGTTTATTATTACTATTATTGTACCGACTGCAAAATCAATTTAAAAGAAAATGTGATTAGTGAATATTTTGATAATTTCGTTCAAGAGTTAGTAGAATATGATAGTGTTGTTAATCAGTTCTTTTTACCAATGATAAAGCAAAAGTTTGATGAACCAAAAGAACAACTAGAAAAAGAATTGTTGAAACAAAACAATAAACTAGAAAGAATTAGAAAAGCATATATTGAGGGTGCATTTGATTTAGATGTCTATAATGAAGAAAAGAAAATTGTTGAAACTGCTATTGATAAATTAAATGCAGAACTAGAAGATACCGAAAATTGTGAAAACTTTAATTTTACTCCTCAAGACATTTTACTAAAACGTGATATTGATTATATTAATAGAGTTAAATTAGCAAGTGAATATAAAGCAAGAACAAAAACGTGGAAAGACTATGCTAGAGAAGAAAAATCTGATTTAATTATGAGATATGTTGATGAAATAAAATTAAAGCAAAAAAATAATCTCATCTATGTTGATGAAATATTATTTAGAGAAAGTATTTGTAAGCCTTGTAATGAATTATTTGATAAAGGTTATATTGACATTAAAACTCCTGCTATATTTGGTAATTTAGTTGGAGAGTTAAGATTTAGTAATTACTTACCTGAAGAAGAAGTTGGAAAACATATTATGAGATTAAGACAATACTATGATGTCGGTTTTGAAGAAGCAATTTACTATGTAGAAGATAGAGTTTTCTATTTTGATTTTATGAGAGATGACAGAGCCATAATAAGAGTATTCCCACTAGAAGATTATTGCAAGATAGATCCTGATATAAAACTGAAAGAACAACGATATGGAATTATTTATATAAGAGGTAAAGATGAGTTTCAAATGCAAGATATAAACTCTGCATTTGATTATATACCTGATGAAAGTAATACTAGTGTAATTTATATGAAAGACCCTGTTCCTATTGAAATTGGAGTAAAGCCTGTAAATATGGAAGTGCTAAACAATGATACTTCTAGTCAAGGGTAAGTTTACTTACTTGTGAAACCCTTGACTAGAAATAATAATATAAAAAGGGAAAAAGTTTAAAACAAAAAATTTACTTTTCTTGTTTTGAACTTATCTACAATAAAGATTTTTTGCTAACTTTTTTCTAAAAAAAGTTATAACAAACGTGGCACGTTTTGTTGAACTTGGTTCAATGAAAGTGGCGATAGTTTGTTAAAAAGACTTATCTTCATTTTGTTTTATTACGAAGTTTTAAAACATTATGAAGTAAGTCGAAAAGGGTTCTAGGGAAGCCCTAGCCCACAGGTTATTTTGATGCTTGCGTCAAAATACCTAGGGGGTTAAATATTTTGTCAGAGCCAAAATATAT
>CALVIY010000009.1 GCA_944331955.1 uncultured Bacilli bacterium | reverse complement strand
ACAAATTGTAAATGGTGATGGAACCTTAAACTCACCATTTGAAATACGATTAGGAAGTTAATAGTCACGAAAGAGAACTGTATTTCTCTTTCGTGACTAATCAAAAAGGCTATAATTAGATTAAAATATATTATAGTAGGGATTTACCAGAATCTTCGTCAAACGTTCGGTACGTCAACAACAATGGTAATGCGAACAACAATTCGCCTTCTAGCAATTCGAATGGCGCTCGGCATTTCCTTTTAAACCTAGCATTATAGGTATAACTTATATAGAATAGATAAAAGGAACAGGTAATTTCCTTGTGTTATTAACACTAAAGACTAGATAGATAATAGAATTGTAATAAATATTTATGAAACTATTTATACACTATCCAACCTTATAAAACTAAAGGCAAGGTTAGGCCAATAGTTTATGTCAAGTATAATAGTAAATTTATGTAAACTACATAAATTTGCAAATATGCTTGATTTTTTTTTTTTTTGTTATGTTAAGGAAAAGATAGGAGAGTGTTATTTATATGGATAACAGTTTAGTTTATTTCATATGTAAAGGAGTTATCTATTATACAACTAAAAATGATAGTTATATTATTAGTTACTTATTAGATAAACCCTATAAAGAAACGTTCTATATAGAAAGGAACTCAATGAGCAAATTAATAAATTTACTTAATAAATGTCATATCAACTATTTCTATAATGATGTAGTCACCTTTAAAGATAATAAATATTCTAAGTATCTAGAGTATGGTAAGTTAGTCTTTAGAATAGATAAGTTATCTATTAACTTAAAGAATTGTTTATATTTAGATAATATAGAAGAGATTATCTCTAAGATGGAGAAATTTTATGAGTAACTTTGTTTTAGAAAATAAAATTAAAGAAATAGATATTATTACTGATAAAATAATTCTTAATATTAATAATAAATATAAAACACTTAAGAATAATATAATAGATTCCAATTATAAATTACTTTATTACTTATATTATACTAATACCCTAGAAAGACCTAAAAGAATCTATATTCAAAGAAAGATGTTAGTAGAAGTTAAACTATTAGATTATTACTATTATAAACTTTATACTTATAAAGAAATATCTAAAGATAAATATATATCTATAAGTAAAAAATATATTACAATTACTAAATTAATATATGGATGGATTAAAAGTGAAAGTAGAGTTAAGTGATATAGAAGATGCTTATTTAAAGATAAGAAAGTCTATTAGAAATAAAAAGAAGTTATATCTCTTTGAAAAGAATTATTATAGCAATTGTAATATATTAGTAGATAAGATTAATAGTGGTAATTATACTTATAGTAATTATCATATCTTTACAATAATAGAGAAAAAGAAAAGACTTATTATGAGTAGTACTTTAGAAGATAAAATAGTAAATCATGTTATCTGTAAGAAAATATTATTACCTTTAGATAAGTACTTAATAGATAGTAATTGTGCAACTAGAGTAGGTAGAGGAACTAGTTATGCTAGAAAATTATTAGATAAGTATCTTGTTAATATTAAAAATAAATCCTGTACTTTCTATGTCCTTAAATTTGACTTTAGTAAGTATTTCTATAATATTAATCATAAAGTATTGCTTAATAAATTAAGTAAATATTTAAGTAATAAAGATTTATTATTAATTAAAGATATCTTAGATACTACTAATCATGATTATATTAATAATACTATTAGTAAGTTAGGAATGGATACTTTTTATAAGAAAAATACTGGTCTACCTATAGGTAACTATACTTCTCAGTTCCTTGCAGTATTCTATCTTAATGACTTAGATCACTTTATTAAAGAAGAGTTAGGCTGTAAATACTATATCCATTATATGGATGATGGTATTATCTTAGATAGTAGTAAAGAAAGATTAAAAAAAATTTTAAGAATATTAGAATCTATTGTTAATAGAGATTATCTATTAGAGTTTAATAATAAAACTAAAATATATAAGAGTACTGAAGGCTTTACCTTTTTAGGTATTAATTATAAAGTAAAGAATAATAAAATATCTAGAAGAATTGTTAGTAAGACTAGAAGAAGATTACTAAGGAAAAATATAAAATATTGTTTCAAATATGAAAAATAATACTTGATTAATTATAACTATTATGATACATTGTAAATAGATGGGAGACTTGTAAAAAAAGATGGAGGAAGGAGGAAAAATGAAATTTTTGAAAAAAGTATGAATTTTGTAAATTGATGGTACTTTTTAGGATTAATTTTGAAAATTCACCCGGAGAAAATTGAAAATCTACCCTTAAAATAGGACTGAATTTTCAAAATTACCTTTTTGCAATATATTTTTACTTATGTTATATCTATTGCAGAGAGGAGGGACTTTATGAACAAAGTACCTAGATTTATATCATTAATGTCAGACACAACTGCTAAAGCTTTAGTTAAAGATGATCATTATAAATGGTTTTATGAAGACTTTATTAAATTTGCAACAGGTATTGATTTAAAACATTATACTGCAATAGATAATGAACTTAATACAGGGAATATTGGTAAAGATTATAGAGCAGATACAATATTTCTTAATAAAAATAGACTTGTTAATTTAGAATTTAATCAAGATGTTCATGCTCATACTATGATAAAGAATATTAGATATGCTTTAAGAATCGCTGGTAATGGTTATTTACAAGGAGAACAGTATTATCATAGATATGTTACGCAGATAAATTTAAATAATAAGATTAAAAAAGCTAATGTAAAGAAATGGAATGGAAAAGATTATAAACTAGAAGATTATAAATCTAAAGCTTATTTAAAAGATGTAAGAATAATTACCATAGATTTAGGGAAGTATAAAGGAATAGTTTATGATGGAACCAATAAATATGAAACATATTTATCTATGTTAACAGCAGAGTCTTATGAAGAAATGGAAAGAATAGTAGGAGATTTAAAGGAGGGAAAAATAATTATGGAAAAATTAAAACAATTAGGCTTAGATGATGAATTTGGAATGTATTATGATGCAGAGATTGTACACAGAAAAGAAGTAAACTCTGCTAGAAGTGATGGTAGAAAAGAAGGTGCTAATAATGAGAAAAAGTCTATTGCAAAGAATCTTCTCAAAATGAACTTATCCGTTAAAGATATAATGAAAGCGACAGGACTATCTAAGAAACAAATAACTGCATTAATGTAGAAGATACAACTATATCTACTAAAATAAGATATAGGTATCTTTTTGAATTTAGAAAAAGGTTTTAATGATGCAAAGGAAAAGATTTATTTAAAAAAATCAATATTAATCTAGAAAGTGTTATTTTAATACTTTCTATTTTTTTGCCAATTATGTGTCTAATAAGACTTATAGTTCTTTCATTTATTTCTTTTTAATGATATACTTTATTAGTAGAAAAGAGGTTTTTTATGATAGATTACATTAATACTATTATTTTAGGAATTATACAAGGAATAGCAGAGTTTTTACCTATATCAAGTAGTGCTCATTTAATTATTTTTAGAGATGTTTTTGGTATAGGAGCATCTATGTCTACAAAAGTAGCTTTATCTTTTGATTTAGCTCTTCATTTAGGTACTTTACTTGCTATAGCTGTTTTCTTCTTTAAAGACTTTTTAAATATGGTTATAAAAGGTTTTACTAAAGGAGTAAAAGATAAAGATGGTAAACTATTCTGGCAAATTGTCGTTGCAACTATTCCTGCTGCTATCGTAGGAGTACTTTTTGAAGATGTAATAGAAAATGCTATTAGAACTAACTATTTATTAATAGCAACAGCTTTAATAGTAATGGGTGTTATTATTTATCTTGTAGATAAATATAGTAAGATGGAAAAAAATACTAGAGAAATATCATTTAAAGATGCAATTATTATTGGCTGTTCTCAAGTTTTTGCCCTAATACCAGGTTTTTCTCGTAGTGGTACAACTATCGCTAGTGCAAGATGTTTAAAAGTAGATAGAGAAAGTGCTGCTAAGTTTTCATTTTACTTATCTGCACCAGTTGTTCTTGGAGCATGTGTTCTTCAATTACTTGATGATGGTGCAGTATCATTAATTATGGAAAATGCCACTATCTTTATTTTAGGAATTGTTGTATCATTTGTTACTGGTTTAATTTGTATTAAATTTTTACTACAATATCTTAAGAAACACGATTTTAAACTATTTATGATTTATCGTATAATCCTTGCTATAATTGTTATTTTAACAGTAATATTTTAAGGAGGTAGAAAGCTATGCTAGATAAATCATTTAAAAGTATATGTGATGGTATTAAAAAAGATGTTAAAGATACTCAGTTAGAAATTATGGTAAATGCTAATACTAATTTAGTTAATCTTTATTATAGAATAGGAAAAATAATCAGTGAGAACTTTTCTTGGGGAAATAAATTTGTAGAAAATGTCTCTTTTGAATTTAAAAATACTTTTCCAACTTTAAAAGGTTTTTCCACTCGTAATTTAAATTATATGAAAGCTTTTTACGAAGAATATAAAGATGATGAAGAATTTTTGCACTGCTTAAACTGTGCAAAATTACCTTGGAAGCACAATATTACTTTAATGCAAAAAGTAAAAGATAAAAATATTCGTAAATGGTATATGGAAAAATGCTTAGAAGAAGGTTGGTCAAAGAATGTTTTAGTATATCAGATAGATACTGATTTATATAAAAGACAGGTAGAAAATAAAAAACACAATAATTTCAAGGTTACTTTAAAAGAAAATAGTGATCTTGCTAATAACATTATGAAAGAACCTTATGTTTTTGATTTAATAGAATTAACTGAAGATTATAAGGAAAGAGAATTAGAAAATAAAATGTTAGAACGCTTAAAAAATGTTTTATTGGAATTAGGTAGTGGTTTTTCCTTTGTATCTAATCAATATAAAATAACAGTTGGTGATGAAGATTTCTATATAGATTTACTATTTTACCATATTAAACTTAAATGTTATGTGGCAGTAGAACTTAAAGTAGGTAAGTTTAAACCTGAATTTGGTAGTAAAATGGGTTTTTATTTAACTGCGTTAGACGAACAAGTTAAAGATGATAATGATAATCCTTCTATTGGTATAATTTTGTGCTCTAGTAAAAATAACCAAATAGTAGATTATACTTTAAAATATATTAATAAATCACTAGGAGTTAGTGAATATAAAATATTTAATGAACTCCCTAATAATTTATTAAAAGATTTTCCAACAGAAGATGAATTAAATATTTTTATGGATTTAGATGAGGAGTGATAACTTATGCATAATAATCTTGCTTTATTTATAACGTTCCTATTAGGATTCTTTATAATTATAGGAGTTATAATAGCATTCTTCCTAAAAAAACAACAAAAAGTTTTAGATTTTATATTCGCATTCGCCCTTTCAATTTTAACAATGCTAATATTAGTAGACTTATTAGGACATACTATTGAACATTTAGGAATTAAACATATCTATCTCTTTATTTTATTTACATGTCTTGGACTCTTAATCTTTAAAATAATAGATGATTTTGTCCCAGAACATGAAGATAATAAAATGACTAAAAAAGAAGAAAAGAAAAATATTGTGCATATAGGTTTACTTGCTACTATCGCTTTAATTATTCATAATTTTGTTGAAGGTATGGCAATTTATTTAACTAGTACAAACGATATTAATTTAGGAATAATGATGGCTTTAGGAGTTGGACTACATAATATTCCTTTAGGAATAATTATAACAACTACTTTAAATAGTGAAGAAAAAATAGGTAAATATATATTTTGTATAATTTCTCTATTTATTTCAAGTTTTCTAGGAGGATTACTTCTTTATCTTTTAAATATCAGTACAGTAAGTGATGTAGTAATAGGATCATTACTAGCGCTTACTATTGGAATGCTTCTATATATAATTATCTTTGAACTATATCCTAAAGTAAAGAAAACTAAAAATAAGAAAATTACTATTATAGGTTTAATTTCTGGAGTTATAATTGCCCTTGTTAGTATGTTATTAGGGTAGGTGATCGGTTGTGTTAGATAGTTTTTGTTATGTATTTCTTTTATTTTTTATCTATTCAGTTATTGGTTATATCATTGAAATTACTAATTGTTCAATAAGAGAGAAAAAATTAGTATTTAATAGAGGATTCTTTTTAGGACCATATTTACCCATATACGGTATATCATGTTTGTTAATGGGTTCATTCATAATAAGATATAAATCTGACTTACTTACAGTCTTTGTTATGAGTGCCTTTGTTTGTACAACAGTTGAATATATTACTAGTTATATCTTAGAAAAAATCTTTAAAGCTAGATGGTGGGATTATAGTAATCATAGATTTAATATAGAAGGAAGAGTCTGCTTATTTAATGCCTTTTTGTTTGGCTTAGGTGGTATTGCCTTTACATATGTCATTAATCCCTTTGTTGTTTTCTTACTTAGTAAATTATCTATTACCATTTTAAGAATAATTTCACTTATTTTCTTCACCATATTTATAATAGATGTTGTTATTACTATTAGAACCCTTTATCAAGTAAAAGTATCAACTATTAAATTTAAAAGCCGTGATGTTACAGCAGAAATTACAAAACTAATTAGAGAAGAATTAACTAAGAAACGTGATATTAAGACTAACTTCTTTGTTAGACATATGTTAAATGCTTTCCCTTGGATTAACTTAAGTGATTATAATAATCCTCTTAGTAAATTGAAAAGATATAGTACTAAAGGGATAAAAAAGAAACAAAAATAATGTTATAATAAAAAAAGAAAGGAATAATTATGAAGATTAAAGAAAATATTAATAAATATATATTTAGAGGTTATGATATTAGAGGTGTAGTACCAACAGATATAGATGTTAGCACAGCCTATACAATAGGAGTAGGCTTTGGTAGTAAATTATATGAACTAGGAAAAGAAAATTGCGTTGTAGGGCATGATAATAGAATATCATCACCTGATTTACATCAAGCATTACTTCAAGGATTACTTGATACAGGTGTTCATGTTTATGATCTTGGACTATGTACAACTCCAATGTATTATTTTGCATGCCTCAACTTAAAAATAGATTCTGGTATTATGATAACTGCTAGTCATAATCCTAAAGATGAGAATGGCTTTAAATTCGCTTTCTCTGATTATCAGAATGCTAAAGGTAAAGAGATAGAAGACTTTTATAATTACATTAAAAAAGGTAATTTCCATTATGGAACAGGTTCTATTACTAAAAAAGATGTAAAAAATGAGTATCTAATAGCTTTAACAGATAATTTATCTTTTGGAAAAAGAAAAGTTAAAGTAGTACTTGATCCTGGTAATGGAACAACATCTATTCTTTTAGATGATGTTTTTAAAAGAGTAGGTGTAGATTATACTATTATTAATGGTAAAAGTGATGGAACATTTCCTAATCATCATCCAGATCCATCTATTGAAAGTAATTTAACAGAATTAAAAGAAATGGTAAAGAAAACAAATTCTGATGTTGGACTTGCTTTTGATGGAGATGGAGATAGAGTAGGAGTTATTTCTTCTAGTGGAAAGTTTATACCAATAGATTACTATATGATTATAATTATTAGAGATATTATTAATAAAGTAAGTAATAAGACATTTCTTTATGATGTTAAATGTAGTAAAAGCTTAGAAGATGAAATAGTTAAACTTGGTGGAACACCTTATTGTTATAGAACAGGAAACTCATATACAAAAGCGAAAGTTAAAGAGTTAGATCTTGCTTTTGGGGGAGAATTATCAGGACATGTTTATTTTAGAGATAAATTCTTAGGCTTTGATAGTGGTATTTATGCAGGACTTAGATTACTTGAAATACTTTCTAATACTAATAAAAGCGTAGAAGAGTTACTTTCAGGTATTAATAGATATTATTCTACACCTGAGACTAAATATAAAACTACTGATGAGATTAAATTCTCAGTAGTTCTAAAAATAGAAGATTATTGTAAAGAAAAAGGTTATACTTATAACAATATAGATGGAGTCAGAGTAACATTTGATGATTCTTGGGCTAGTGTTAGAGCATCTAATACAGGACCTAATTTAACAGCAAGGTTTGAAGCTTCTAGTGAAGAACGTCTTAAAGAAATAAAAGAAGAGTTTGAAAGTTTAATCTTTAAGTACAATAACTAGACAAATTACATATCTTATAATAGGAAGGATGACTAAAATGAGAGTAGTTATAACAGCAGGAGGTACAGGGGGACATATATTTCCAGCATTGGCCCTTATTTCTAAACTTAAAGAAAAAGATAAAGATGTAGAGATTTTATATATTGGGACAACTGATAGAATGGAAAAAGATATTATTCCTAAGGAAGGAATACCTTATGTAGGAATAGAAATGAGAGGTTTAAATAGAAAGAACATCTTTAAAAATATAGATGTTATGAAAACATATTTTAAAGCCGTAAAGAAAGCTAAGAGCGAGTTAATTAAGTTTAAACCAGATGTTGTTATAGGTTTTGGAGGTTATATATCCGCTCCTGTTATTTATGCATCATCAAAACTTAAAATAAAAACTATTATTCATGAACAAAATTCTATTCCTGGAGTATCTAATAAATTCCTATCAAGATATGTAGATAAAATATTAGTATCATTTAAAGAAAGTATAAATGATTTTCCTAAAGAAAAAACAGTTTATACAGGCAATCCTCGTAGCGAACAAATAAAAGATATAGAAAAGATTAGTAAAACAACCTTAGGCTTTAAAAAAGATAAACCTCTTGTTATAATAGTTATGGGTTCACTTGGATCTTTAACAATGACTGAGAAATTAAAAGAAGTATTACCTCTATTTAAAAATAAAAATTATCAAGTCTTACTTATAACTGGTAAAAACTATTATGATTATTATAAAGATCTAAAACTAAGTAGTAATGTAAAATTAATACCATTTTATAATAACTTAATAGGATTAATGAAAGATACAGATTTAATTGTAACTAGAAGTGGAGCCTCTACTATAGCAGAAATAACAAGTATAGGATTACCTGCTATTATGGTACCTAGTCCATATGTTACTAATAATCATCAGTATGTTAATGCTAAGAGCTTAGAAGATGATGGGGCATGTATAATATTAGAAGAGAAAGACTTTGATAAAGAAACATTAATTAATCTATTAGATAAAACTATTAATGATAAAGAAAAGTTAAATAGTATGAAAAAAGCGATGTTAAAAAGGGGAGTATTAGACAGTGCTACTAAAATATATAACGAAATTATAAAATTAGTTAGGGATGAAGAAGATGAATGATTTTTTAAAAGAAGTAGAATCTAACGATATAGGTAAGATTCAAAAAGATGTTTTTGCTAGTAAACTTACTACTTATAAAGTAGGAGGATTAGTAAAAGCAGTTATATATCCAAAGAATACTGAAAAGTTAGTATTACTTTGTAAGCTTATAAAAAAATATAATATTAAATATAAAATACTTGGTAATGGAAGTAATTTACTATTCAGTGATAAAAATTATGAAGGAGTTTTAATTAAGTTAGATGAATTTAATAAAATAGAATTTTTTGGTACTAGAGTAGTATGTGGTGCAGGAGCAAGCTTAATGAAAGTAGCAAGAGAATCTATAAAAAGAAGCCTTGCTGGACTTGAATTCGCTAGTGGTATACCGGGAACAATTGGTGGGGCAGTATATATGAATGCTGGCGCTTACAAAAGTGATATGGGCTATATTACTAGAGGAGTTAAAGTCCTAACTCCTGATTTAAAAATTATAACTTTAACTAATGAAGAGATGGATTTCCATTATCGTAGTAGTTTTTTGCAAAAAAATCCTAACTATATATGTCTAGAAGCTTCTTTAAGTTTACAAAAAGGAGAAAAAAGTGCTTTAGAAGCAGTTGTAAAAGATAGAAAAGAAAGACGTCTTAAGTCTCAACCTTTAAATTATCCTAGTGCCGGTAGTGTTTTTAGAAATCCTGAAGGATATGATCCTGCTGGTAAATTAATTGAAGATATAGGACTTAAAGGACTTACTAAAGGTGGAGCGGAAGTTAGTAATGTTCATGCTAATTTTATAATAAATAAAAATAATGCAAGTGCTAAAGATATTCATGATTTAATACTGTTTGTAAAAGATGCAGTTAAAGAACATTATGGAATAGATTTAAGAGTAGAACAAGAATTTGTAAATTGGGAGTAAAGTTATGGCTAAAGTGATCAAGAAGAAAAAATTAAGACTATTACCATTTTTAATATTTATTATAGTAATCGCTGTAATAGTTTTTGTATGTTTATTTATTCTTGATACTAAAGTTAAAAATATTATAATAAGTGGTAATGATGTACTTAGTGATGATGATATAATTGAACTAGCAGGACTTACAGATTACCCTAGTTTCTATAAGACATTAAATGTAACAATGAAAGATAATATAAAAGAAAATCCTCTTATTAAGAGCGTAAATATAAATAGAAGCTTTTATCATATAATAGAAATTAGTGTAGAAGAATATCAAATACTTTATAAAAGAGAAGATAATGGTAAATATGTTTTAGAAAATAAAGAAGAAGTAACTTTAGATAAAGAGATTCCTTATACTATACCAAGATTAATTAATGAAATACCTGATAAAATATTAAATAGATTTATAAAATATTATAAAAGAGTTGATTTAAGTATTAGAGAGAAAATAAGTGAAATAAAGTATGATCCTAATGACTTTGATGAAGATAGATTTTTATTATATATGGATGATGGTAATAGTGTATATATAACAATTACAAAGTTTGAAAGATTAAATTATTATAATGAAGTTCTACCTCAATTAGATGGAAGAAAAGGATATCTTTATTTAGATTCAGGTAATCATTTTCAGATAATGCAGTAGAATAGAGTTAAATCTATTCTTTTTTTCTAAAGCCTTTGTTAGACTGCTTACTTTGTTTACAATGAAAAGATTTTATCCTCTTTTAAAATACGAGAATATGTGTTAAACTTAAACTATAAAGATAAGGTAAGAGGTGAAATAAAATATATGACTAAGATTAAGAAATATCTACTATCAGTAATGATATTAGTATTAGGAGTAAGTTTTTATCATGATAATAAAACAGTAATAAGTACTAGTAACATATTATATGAAAACGGTAATAATAATTATGTACTTAATAAAATATTAAATGACAATGAACTAAAAGAAGAAATACCTCATATGTTTAACTATACTAGTAACGGTTTTTATCATGAACTTAGTATAGGAATGGAAGTTAGTGATCCAAACTATATAACTACAGGTTTATATTCTAGGGAAGATGATGATGGAATCAGTTATTATTATCGAGGTAATATAAATAATAATATTATTCAGTTTGGTGAATATACTGAAGATTATTATGTAAATACTGATGAAGATAATTATTATCAAATAAAAAATAGAGATAGCAGAACTGGTTCCTATAGAAAAGTAAAATTAGCATCTAAAGGCGATAAGATGTACTGGAGAATAGTAAGAGTAAATGGAGATGGAAGTTTAAGACTTATTTATAATGGTACTAGTCCAGAAGAAGGAGAAGATATTGAAAAATTAAGATCATATTCTATTGGTAAAGCAGATTTTAATGATCTTAGTGACGAACCAAAATACACAGGTTACACTTATGATAATGGAATGGGTTCTTTAATTAAAGAGGAAGTAGATGCATGGTATAACAATGCATTAGGAAATACAAGTTATGATGATTTAGTAATTAATGGTAGATTTTGTAATGATACTAGTGGATATAAAAAAGATGTAGACTATGGGTTTGATGAAAGAAATTATAATTTTTTTGCAAGTTATGATAGGTTTGGTCAAGCTGCTAATAAATATATAAAAGATAATGATCCAACATTAAAATGTCCTACAACAACAGAAAGTTATGGAGGAAGTTATAGATTAAAAGCAGGTCTAATAACTGCAGATGAATTAGTATTATCAGGAGAAGTAATAATGTCAAGTTGGGGACCTATTGCAACATCAGGAAAAGTATCAGATGGTTACTTAAATGGTGGTACTGATAAGGGTTCATCAAATGGTTATTGGACTATGACACCTAGTACATTTTATAATAACTATGCAGATTTATGGCAATCTTCGTGGACTCTATATAATCAGGCTGCTAATACTAATTCTAATATAAGACCAGTAATAAATGTAACAACAGAAAATAAGACATTAAAAGGTGATGGAACAGCCAATAACCCATATATATTAGTAGATGCAGTTGAAAATAATTATAAAGGTGCTGCTACTATTGAAAGTGAAGAGAGTATAAATATAAATGATGCTTTTGAAGAAGAAATAGATTTAAGTAATGTAACATGGACAAGTGAAGATGATAGTATTGCAAGAATAGAAAATGGTAAGATTTTAGGATTAAAAGAAGGCATAACAAAGATAACAGGAGTAAGTAGTGATGGACTAACTTCATATGAAATAGATGTAACAGTAATAAAGAATCCAGTAACTAATAGTATGACTTATATAGGAATAGGATTAATTTTAATATTAGTATTAGGAACAGCATTATTTACAGTATATAGAATAAAAGTAATTGTAAATGATGATTGATTGTGATAATATTAAGTTAACAATAGTAAGAAAGAAGGTAAGAAATATGAAGAGACTTTGTTTACAACATGTTACTTGGGGGGGCAGTTTAGTAGTAATTTAGTTACTTTCTTTCATTATGACATAAGAGCAGGATAACTATATTCTGTTCTTTTTAGTGTTAGAAAAAAATAGTGGAGGAGTAAGAAAAATATGAATTTAAAGAAAAAAGAAAACATTGTAATAATAGTGATATTAGTAATAATGATTTTAGCAATAATAGGAGTAAGTTATGCGGCATTTAGTTTTAGTCAGCAAGGGAATGTTCCTAATAAGATTACAACAGGATCAATAACTATGACTTATGAAGAAAGTGAAAATACTATCACTTTAGGAAATGCTCTACCAACAACAGATGCGACAGGGACAACAAGATTAAAAGAAGGAGAATACTTTGACTTTACAGTTAGTAGTGAAATAACAGGTGAAGTAAATATCAATTATGAAATAAGTGCTAAAGAAGTAGGAGATGGAACAATAGATGGTTCTAATATTAAACTTTATTTAACTAGGTTAACTGATAATGGTGAGGAACAATTAATGACACCAAAGACATATAATGAAGAATCAACATCTAATACATTTACAGGAAGACCAGCAGGAGAGATGAGTTTATATACAAGTAGTATGAATAGTAGTGAAAGTAATAATTACAGATTAAGAATGTATGTTGATGAAAATTATAATCCTCAAGGAGATGGAGGAAATTTAACATTTGCAGTACAAGTAAATGTCTATGGAAAAGATAGAGTAGGAGAAGAAGCATCTAAAGTAATTATAGAAAATTTAAATAGTGGAAGTAAATATGATGATGGAACAGATACATTTATAACAGGAGAAGATCCTAATAACTATATCTGGTATAGTGGAAAATTATGGAGAGCGGTGAGCGTAAATAATGAAGCGAAGACAACCAAGTTAGTAACACAGTGGAATATAAGTGCAATTCCATATAATCCATATAATCAGACAGCTTTTGAAGGAAGTTATATGGAAGACTGGTTAAATGATACAAGTATAGATGGCTTCTTAGGTAATTTAAGAGAACCAGAAAAATTCATTGTAATGGATGCTAAGTGGAATGCCACAGAAGATGCAACAAGGTTTGGAAACATACAAAGACCAAGTGATAGTGGTACAATAGTAACAGATGCTGTGGGACTTTTAAATATGTATGAGTATCAGTCTAGTAATAATGGTGGAACAAATGGATATTTAAATAATGGTTTATATTGGTTGACCTTAACACCATACAGTGCGTCTCACGTGCGTCGCGTAAACAGCCGTGGCAATGCGGACTACAACGTTCCTTCGAGCGCGAACGGCATCCGTCCATCAATAAATCTAAAATCTAGCGTTCGAATTGTAGAAGGTGATGGAACATTAGATAACCCATATCGCTTAGAAGGAGATAATGATACGGACCTTTCGGGAACATTACTTTCGAGTAGATATAGTGGTGAATACATCCGCTTTGGCAATGATGAAAATAATCTCTATCGAATAGTAAGTCACGAAACATCAGGGTTAACTAAGATAACCAGTGCTGCTCCTCTAAAAAGTTCTGGAAACTTTGTAACAAGTACCTTTGGAAGTAATGCAACGTTTTCAAGTAGTAATACTATAGGAACATTCTTAAATGGAGAATATCTAACAAGTTATGTAGACAGCAGTTATAGTGATATGATAGAAGAAAGTACTACATGGTATTTAGGAACAGTAGGTAGTGGTACTTCATATAAATTAGCCAAATATACAAATACTACGGATAATATTTTAACGTCAAGTACAACTACAGCAAAGGTAGGATTACTAAGGTTAGGAGAATTAATGGCAGGACAATTCGAAAGATATGCGGTAAAGGATGGAAGTACTAGTACAGGATTAACAACAATTTATTGGACTTTAACACCAGAAAGTTCGTCTGACGTGCGTAACGTGTACAACTCTGGCTATGCGTACGACGACAATCCTTCGAGCGCGTACGGCGTCCGTCCATCTCTAAATCTAAAACAAAACGTCATAATAACTGGAGGAGATGGAACTAAACAAAATCCATTCACCCTAGAACTTGCTAGCTAACCTAACAAAAACTAGTATGTTTTATTTACATACTGGTTTTTGTTTATAATTTATTATTTTGAACATACTATTAAGAGAAATATTTACTATTAATTTTTGTTATGTTAGAATATCTTAAAAGGAGGCATTTATGTTAAGAAAAAATAAAGATAATGAATTAGATTATAAAGCTATTAATAGATTCTTTTATACTTCTAATAACTTATTAAACTTTGTTCTTGTTTTAGTTGTTATACTTGCTATACTGCTTGCAACATACTTAATAAAAGAATGGAATCTTCTTGGTATTCTTGGTACTATTTTATTGGTAATATCACCAGTTTTTATAGGCTTTATTATCGCTTGGTTACTAGATCCTCTTGCTACTAAACTAGCTAAAAAGATGCCCCGTGTTGTAGCATGTATTCTTACATATATTATCATCTTTGGAGGAATTATTTTAATACTTGCTTTTACTGTTCCAACTTTTTCAAGTGGTATAAGTGATATCGTTTCAGTAGTTCCAGATATAGTTGATAATACTCAAGACTTTGCTAGTGATATGCTAGAAAACCTAGGAGATAGTAAACAGATTGAAAGTTATAAAGATACTATACTTGATAAGATTGAAACTGTAGGAACTAATCTTGCTAGTACTCTACCTAATGCCATTTGGAATTTTGGTAGTGGAGTAGTAAGTGTTGCAACTAATATAGTTTTAGGACTTATGATTGGTTTTTACTTACTGTTTGATTTCCGTAAATTCCAAGGACATTTACTTAGTATTATTCCAAGAGATTGGCATGAAGGTGCTAAAGACTTAATGAGTCGTATTAATGGTAAACTTAGAAGTTATGTTGGTGGCGTCCTTTTAATCATGGTATTAGTCTTCATTACTCAGTCTATTGGCTTTAGTTTAGCAGGACTAAGCGCTCCATTCCTTTTCGCACTATTTTGTGCTATTACCGATGTTATTCCATATATCGGACCTTGGATTGGAGGAGCACCTGCAGTTATTGTAGGCTTTACCATAGACCCTATGGTAGGAGTATTTTGTCTAGTATCAGTACTTGTTTGTCAATTACTTGAAAACAATTTCTACCAACCATTAATCATGGGTAAAACAATGAAACTTCACCCAGTTACAATTATGCTTGGACTATTGCTTTTTAACTATTTCTTTGGTATGATAGGAATGATAGTTGCAACACCTGTTATCGCTACTATTAAGATAATTTTTGAATTTATTATGGAATATTCTAATTTAGGTGAAAAGTTTTACAATTATCAAGAGAATAATAAGAAAACTGTGAAGGAAAAGAGTACAGAAGAGCATCTTATTGAAGAGAGTTAATGGTAGGTGGAAATTAACTAAGATACTTTTGGAAAGCTAGTTCTAGAGTTTTGTAGGGATGACCTTTATCAAAATTAAGACCAAAGTAGGATGGTAACGTGTATTATACACTCCTACAGTGGTCTTTTTTATGTAATTTAGGAGTTGGTTAATTGTGAAAATATTTTTATTAGCAGGAAAAGCTGGCAGTGGTAAAGATTTACTTGGTAGTTACATGAAAACTAAATATGATTTTAAAGGAGATAGCGCTTGTATTCTTCATATAACGACACCTTTATATGAGTATGCTAGAAACTATTTTAGTTGGAATGGTGATATGAGAGAAAAACCAAGAGAGTTTTTACAAGAGATGGGGATTGAAGTAATAAAAAACACTTTACATAAAGATACCTTCTTAGTAGATAGATTATGTGAAGATATAGACATATTAAAACATTACTTTGATGTCTTTATTATTACTGATGGTAGACTTGTAAGTGAATTTAATTTGTTGAAAGAAAGATTTCCTGAAATAAAAATAATTCATGTTGTAAGAGATAATTATGATAATAAATTAACTACTAAAGAAAAAGAACATATTACAGAAACAGATATGGATAATTATAAAGATTATGATTATGTAGTTGAAAATACTACTAAAGAACATTTATATAAAGAAGCGGATAAAATAATTGATATAGAAAGTGGGATTGAGTATCTATGAAAAAAATAATTGCCGTAGTTGGAATGAGTGGAACAGGTAAAAGTGTTGCAACAACATACTTAGAAGATCAGGGTTATAAAAAGATATACTTTGGAGGAGTAATTTATGATAAGATGAAAGAAGAAGGAATAGAGATTACTCCTGATAGTCAAAAAGAGTTTAGAGAAAATTTACGTAAAGAACATGGAATGGGAGTAGTCGCCAAGATTCTTCTTCCTAAAATAGAAGAAGCATATAACATGGGTAATACCGTTTTAGATGGATTATATTCTTGGGATGAATACTTAATCCTAAAAGAGAAATTTAAAGATTTAAAACTTGTTTGTGTTTGCACAGATAAGAAAATTAGATATAATAGAGTTGAATCAAGACCTGATAGACCTTTTAATCATGAAGATATTATTAAAAGAGATATTACAGAAATTGAAAATTCTGCTAAAGGAGGACCTATCGCTTTTGCCGATTATTATATCTTAAATAATGGAGATCTTAGTGATTTTTATAAGAGATTAGAAGAAATACTTGATGAAATAGATAATGAGTAATATTATATTTTGCCACTGCAGTGGCAAAATTAAGAGCTTTAACAGATGTACTTGTGCAACAGTCTGTTGCACAAGTACATAAATTTAAAAATAATACATGAAGGAGAGAAGTAATATGAGATATATGACTAGTAATGAAATTAGAAAGATGTGGATTAAATACTTTGAAGAACATGGACATAAATACGTTAAGTCAGCACCACTAATCCCTATTAATGATGATTCACTTCTTTGGATTAATGCAGGAGTTACACCATTAAAAAAATATTTTGATGGAAGCATAACTCCAGAATCAAGAAGAATAGTTAATATTCAAAAATGTATTAGAACTAATGATATAGAAAATGTAGGAGTTACTAAAAGACATCATACATTCTTTGAGATGATGGGTAACTTTTCTATTGGTGATTACTTTAAAGATGAAGCGATAGAGTTTGCTTTTGAACTATTAACAAGTAAAGATTGGTTTGATATTCCCATTGAGAAACTTTATGTAACAGTCTATACTAATGATACTGATGCTTATAACAAATGGGTAGAACTAGGTATGATGGAAGATCATATTATAAAATTAGAAGGTAACTTCTGGGAAATAGGAGAAGGGCCTTGTGGTCCTGATAGTGAAATTTTCTTTGACCAGGGTGAAAAATTAGATCCTAATGGAGATGCTTGGGAGAAGTTTATTCATGATGAAGATCAAGACCGATATGTGGAAATTTGGAATAATGTTTTTAGTCAGTTTAACTCTAAACCTGGAGTAAAAAGAGAAAAATACGAAGAACTTCCTCATAAAAATATTGATACAGGTGCAGGACTTGAGAGATGGGCTTGTATTTTCCAAGGTGCTGAATCTAATTTTGAGACAGATTTATTTAAACCAATAATAGAGAAAATAGAAGAGTTAAGTGGAGTTTTATATAATGGGGAAGTCGCTTTTAAAGTAATAGCAGACCATATGAAAGCGGTAACATTTGCAATAAGCGATGGTGCAAGCTTTGGTAATACAGGAAGAGATTATGTCCTAAGACGTTTAGTAAGAAGAAGTGTAAGATATGGAAGAACATTAGGCTTTAGTGAACCATTCCTTTATAAACTAGTTCCTACTATCGTTAATGTCATGGGAGAAGCATATCCTGAGTTAAAGAAAAACTCAGGAGAAGTAGCAGTCTACATTCTTGATGAAGAAAAACTATTCTTTAATACCCTAGAAGAGGGAGAACGTCGTCTAAAAGAGATTATCTCAGATGACAATGATAAAGTAATTAGCGGTTATGATGCTTTTAGATTATATGATACTTATGGCTTTCCAATAGAACTTACAGAAGAGATTGCAAATGAATATGGTTTTACTGTTAACGTACAAGAATTTAAAAACTATATGGCTAAACAAAAAGAACAAGCTAAAAAGAATGCTAGAACTAAAACATCTATGGCAAGTCAAAAGAAAGTCTTAATGGACTTTACTAAACCATCAACTTTTGTATATGGACTATATCGTTTAAAAAGTAGTGTTCTTGCAATAGTAAGTAAAGATAAACTAGAGAAAAGCTTAGACCATTCTGGATATATTATCTTAAAGCGGACATGCTTTTATTCAGAGTCTGGTGGTCAAGTATCAGATACAGGTATGATCATTGGTAAAAACTTTAAAGCTAGAGTAGTAGATGTCTTTAAAGGACCAAATGGACAACATATCCATAAAATAAAACTATTAGATGGTATTATTCATGTTAATGATGAAGTTGAGGTAGTTATTGATAAACAAAGAAGAAAAGAAATAGAAGCGAACCATTCAAGTGTTCATATGTTACAATATGCTCTTAGGCAAGTAGTTGATAAAAATATTAGACAAGCAGGTAGTTATGTTGATAATACAAAGCTTAGGTTTGACTTTACTTGTCCATCTAAAATTAGTGATGATGAGATAGTTAGAACAGAAGACTTTGTTAATAAAATGATAAGTAAAAACATTATTACTTCTACTGAAACAATGCCTCTTGATAAAGCAAAAGAAATAGGAGCGATGGCTTTATTCGGTGAAAAATATGGTGATACTGTTAGAGTTGTTAAAATAGATAAATCTATAGAACTTTGTGGGGGTACACATGTTGCAAATACTAAAGATATAGGACATTTTGCCATATTTAACTTTGAATCTAAAGGAAGTAATACTTATAGAATAGAAGCAGTTACAGGTAAAGAGATAGAAAATACCCTATTCGAGGTTATTAAACCATATAATGATGAAATGGTTAAACTACTAATTAAAGCGAAAGAAATACTTGCTCTTGCTAAAAAACAAAACATAGATTTAAACTTTGATGTAGAAATAGATAATACCGCTCCAACATCATATAAAGATATTATATTTAATCAAAATGAATTATCTTATATTCAAAGTGAAGTTAAAGCTTTAGAAAAAACATATAATAGCGAAGTGGAAAAATTAACTCTTTCTAGTTTAGATGCTTACCTTTCTAGAGTAAAAGAAATAAATGGTAAAAAAGTATTATATTTAGAACTTGATAATATCGAAACATTCTTAGTAAAATCTATAGCAGATAATTTATGTAATAAATTTGATGAAGTCTTCGTATTACTAGCTAACATTAAAGAAGATAATAGTGTTAACTTCATTTGTCGTAGTTCTATACCATCTGTTAATGCCGGTTTCATTGTAAAAAGTATAACCACAGCATTTAATGGTAATGGAGGAGGAAGTCCAACATTCGCCCAAGGAGGAATAAAAGATAAGGACAATCTTTTAGATATTAAACATTCATTAGAGGATTTATTAGATGAATAATTATATAATAGAAAGTACTTCTATTTCCCTTATCGATAAGAAAATAGAAGAAATAATCAAAGAAAAAGAGTTTACAGATGCTAGTATTAATACTTATGATTTAGATGAAGATAGTATCGCTTCACTTATAGAAGATGCAAATACTATCTCTTTTCTAACTCCCAATAAAGTAGTAATAGGTAAGAATTTATCTAATAATAACTTAAACGAAAAAGATATAGATACTTTATCTAGATATTTAGATAACTATAATCCTGATGTTATTTTAATATTTACAACAAAAGGTATAGATACAAGAAAAAAGATTGTTAAAGAAGTTATAAATAAACTATCTAAAGTCAATATAAATACAGATACTAAGATGATAGTAAAATCTTTATTAAAAGATTATGATATAGAGTATAGAGTTATTAATCTTTTAGATGAATACTATAAAGATGAACCAGAAAGATTAATTAGTGAGGTTAAAAAGTTAGAACTTGCCTTTATTGATAGTAAAAAAATTACTTATAAAGATGCACTTGACCTATTAGTTAAACCTTTAAATAAAGGAGATAATCTAGCTTTTGACTTAATTCGTGAAATAGCTTTAAAAGATAAGAAGAAAGCGATTAATATATATAATGAATTACTTAGTTATAATATTGAGAGTTATTCTCTAATAGGACTTTTAGAAAGTCAGTATCGCTTATTATATCAAGTAAAAGTTTTAAATAAGAGAAATATCTCTTCTAATGATATCGCATCAATATTAGAAGTACATCCCTTTAGAGTTAAGAAGACTTTAGAATTAATTAGATATTATACGTTAAAAGAAATAAGAAAACTAATAAAAAATCTTTCTTCAATTGATTACAATATTAAAAGTGGTACTTATGAAAATAATGTAATTATTGATTTATTAATATTAAATATCAAGTAGTGTATTCTACTTGATATTTTTTTGGTTTTATGGTATAATATGCACTACATAAAGGGGGAGCATTATGAAAAAGCTTAAAATTAATTCAAACCTAATTAAGGAAATAATAAAAGGTGCGAGTTTTCTTTTGATGCCTTCATTTATTACTTATACAACATTATCATCAGTGGAATATTATGCTACAGAAAGCTTAGAAGTTAAAAAAGAAATAGAAAGAGCTGCTGATAAAAGTTTTAAAAGTTTATTATCACTAGATGAAGTGAACTTAAGTGAAGAAGCTAAAAATGCTATTGATGAAATTAGTAGCACATCGTTAAACATGCCACTTTTAGATGATTTAGCAATAACAAAAGTAAGTGCTGCAGCTACTTTTGCTACGCCTGAAGTAGCAGAAAAACACGAAAATACTACTTTATATGATAAAGAGACCGATGATATAAAATGGGATGAAGTAGGAGAGGTTATTTATCAAAACGGCTTAACAAGAGATTTAGAAGATAATCTTGAAGCTTTAAATGAAGAAGAAGTAATAGAACAAGTTAACTATATTCACGATACATATAATGAGGTAAAAAAAGATTTTGAAGATTATGATACTAAAACTCTAGCTTGCAACTTAGAAAATTATGCTTTTTTAAAATCAAGTACAAAAAATGGTAGTGTAGTTGCCTCAACTTCTAGTGATAAAATAACTTTTTATCCAACATATTATTCTTATAGTGATAAAATGCAAGAAAAAGTTAGTAAGCATGAATCTTTTCACTTGTTGACAAATACTTGTTATGATGCAGATATAAAATATGCAGGAGGTATTAATGTTTTAAACCTGGTTTTTGGTTATAATAATAAAAATAGGAACATGTCGGGTTATTCCTATAGTTTTATAGAAGAAATATATGCAGAACTTTATTCTTCTTTAATAACATCTACTTCTCAGACGACTTATCATAATTATGATGAAGCATTAGATCTTTTACAAGCATCACTTGCTCTAGGAGAAAACTATCAAGTAGATGATTTATTAAAGAAAACAGTATATAAAGATCCCGTTGGTTTTATTAAAGAATTACCTACCTTTGGTCCTAATAAAGGTAAATTTTTATTAGATACTTTAAAAGTAATTAAAGGCTTAGACTTAGTTGTAAATCCTGATTTAGAATATTTAGAACAAGTTCAAAAAGAAAACGATGGTATTAGTTATGAGGAAATACTTAAAGAAATAAAAGATTATTGTATTAAAGGTCTTGGTAAGATTTATTATAATAATTTGATTATGTTAAATGAAAAGCATGATTTAAGCTTAATTGATAATACAGCTTTAGCACAACTTTATTTTAAATTAGCTAATAATATTAGAGAAGGAGTAGTTTTAGAAGAAGATACTACTAGTGATAATTCTACTCATATAACTTCTAATGATCCGGGTGTTAATGATTATTATGATATATTTATAGAATATCTATCTAAAAAATATGATTTAGGTAAAGATACAATCTATAATATAATCAATTCATCTTATATTAATGACATTTCATATCAAATGCCAGAAATATTAGGAGAAGAAAAGCAAGAATTTTATCAATGGCTATGGGAAGATAAGAGTGGAGAAATAGATTTTGATAATAGAGTATTAGTAAAATAATTTTAGGAGGTGTTTTATGAATAATACGGTTGAATTAAATAATAAATTAAACGCATATTTAGAAGATGAAATAGTTGGAGATGCTTTTTTAGATGCAATGGAAAAAGCTACTACTATGGAAGAATTACTAATAATTAAATGGCAATCTAAGCTAAGAGGTATTAATAGGCCTTTAAGAAATAAATGCTTCCATAAAAATGTAGAACGTATTTCTTATAATAACACTTTAGAAAACGCATCATCAATTATATATGATTTAATTAATAATACTAGTTTAGATTCTATTAAAGATAAATACAATGTTACTACAACATCAATTAAAAATTTACTTACCACATATTATTTAAAAGGAGAATATAAAGATAAAATAACAGTTAATGATAATTTATTTAAAAAAGTAATAAATCCTAATCAAGAAAGAGAATTAATAAGTGCTAGAGTAGCCATTAAAATGTTTATTGAAAATAAGTGTTATTCTAATACAACTATTTACTCTAAATTTAATTGTCATGCCGAAGAGTATTATAAATATTTAGATATCTTAAAAGAAAAAGGTGATCCTTTATATAAAGAATATAAAAGATTAAATAGAAACCATACAAGTAATTTACATGCTGAATCTAAGATTAGATACTATGATAAAAAAACTGAAGAAAGAAGAAAAGAAATAGAAAATATTAGTATGTTAGATCCTTCTTCAGTAATAGAACTTTTAGCAGATCCTAATATTGAAGATAGAAACTATGTTAACTTTTGTATCCATTATGGATTAGATAATAGAGTTTTAAAACAACTTTTAAATGATAATGACGAATTAAAATATGAAATTGCTTCTAATCTTAATAAAGAAAGTATAACTAATATATATAATGAATATATAAATAGATATAAGAACTTAGTTAGGAAAGTTATAAGAGAAATAGCATCATTAAGTAAAGATAACTTTAACAAACCATTTGATTTATATCATTACTATAATACTACTAAGTATAATATTCATGAATTAGCTAGTCTTGCAAGATCTTTTACTGATGTTAAAAATTCTACAATTATTCATAAATACTTTGAAAAATATTATTTTCTTATTCAATGTGTATATGAAAAAGATATAGAAGGATATAAAAATAAAAGAGTAATGAGTTGTGCCAAAGAGACAATTAGTTTTACTACAACAGATTTATCTAATGCCTTAAAAGATATTGATGAAAATGATCTTCCAAAAGTAAAAGGTGTTTTATATGGTGCTATAAAAAGACAAGTGGAGTTAAGAGATAGTAAAATTAAAACAAAAGTATTAAAATAAGAAGGATTTTAGTCCTTCTTTAATTTTTCTAAATATAAATATATCTCCTTTAATTTAGATTCATAACCTAAACTCTTTGGATGATAATACTTTTTATTCTTTAATTTATCTGGTAGATATTGTTGTTTAACAAAAGCGTTTTTATAATCATGAGGATATTTATAAGTAGTGGTAGGATTCTTTAAATGTTTAGGAACATCACCTACATTTCCTTTTTCTATATCACTTAAAGCTTCATCTAAAGCGATATGTGCTGTATTACTTTTAGGAGATAAGGCCATTTCAGTTACAATAGTGCCTAGGGGAATTCTTGCTTCCGGAAGCCCTACTAACTTAGCTGCTTCTATCGCTGCCATTACCTTTGGACCAATAGAAGGGTTAGCAAGTCCTATATCTTCATAAGCAATAACTGCCATACGTCTAA
The DNA here is from genome assembly GCA_944331955.1 of uncultured Bacilli bacterium. Classification (GTDB taxonomy): domain Bacteria; phylum Bacillota_I; class Bacilli_A; order RF39; family UBA660; genus Onthousia. The sequence continues at coordinate 14,802 of CALVIY010000009.1, read as the reverse complement.
AAATACTATCTAAATCGCCTAAAGTAATAAGTCTTGCTAAGTAATGAAGTGAAGCATCTACATCACTTCCTCTAATAGACTTTTGAAAAGCAGATAACATATCATAATAAGCATCTCCATCTTTGTCGGCAAAGAATACAGGCTTACTATTAATCTTTTTAACAACTTCTAAATCTACTTTAAAATCATTAGTAGAGTAGTATGATATCTCTAAAAGATTATAAGCATATCTTAAGTCATTTCCTGATATTTTAGCAATGTAGTTAATAGTTTCCGTATCAATCTTTATATTAGGTAAATAAGGACTTTTAATCGCTTTCTCTAGTCCTTCTAAAATATCTTTTGTCTCTAATTCTTTTAGTTCAAACAACTGACATCTTGACCTAATTGCAGGATTAATTGCATGATAGGGATTACTAGTAGTCATACCAATTAATGTAATAAGACCACTTTCTAAACAAGGTAGTAAAATATCTTGTTTATCTTTATTTAATCTATGTATTTCATCCATAACAAGAACAAGTCCCTCATACATTTTCGCTTCTTCTATAACAATATCTAAATCTTTCTTAGAATTAACAGTAGCATTTAAAAATCTATGTCTAACTCCTAAATCATTAATAATAGCATTTGCAATAGAAGTTTTTCCTATACCAGGTTTACCATATAAAATCATAGAAAACAATCTTTTATTCTTAACTAGATTACTAAGAATCATATCACTTCCTACTAAATGTTTTTGTCCTATTACTTCTTTTAGCGAAGTAGGAGCAAGTTTTAATGCTAAAGGTTTATCCATTATATCACTTTCTTTCTTTGTTTATTTTATCAAAAAACATTGTCATTTTAAAGATATTAATGATATACTTTACTTATGGAGGGTTCATTATGAAAGAAACGCTAGAAAAATACTATGAAAAATATCTAATTATAAATAAAGCTTTAGAAGAAAATAAGGCTTTAAGAAATAAGTTATTTAATAATCTAAGTAATACTAAAAAAGGAAAGTTCTACTTTGGGTTAACTAAAGAACAAAAAGAGACGTATCTTAATTTATATCATGAGTATGATATATTAAGATACTTAGAAATAGAAGAGGCAAGTAGAAGATTTAATATAATGAGACAAAATTTATTAGAAGATTTTATCTATTCTAAAAGCTTTCCATTAAGTAGTGATACTAGATTAAATATTTATATAAAAGATGGTATTGATACTTATAATGCTATTAATAATAAGTCTACTAAAGATTTAGATTTAACTGATGAATTAAAGAAATTTATTATGGAAGTAATTTCTAATACTTATGGAATAAGTGATACTTATACTAAAGATGATATTCCCTTAATAAATTTAATAGTAGAAAGAGCAAAGAAAAGAAATATGCCCCTTGATGATATAGAAGACTTTGTATTAGGGGAAGTTTATGATATTCATAAAAAAGAAGGAAAAAGAAAAAATAGTGATGTTACTTTAAATATTAATAAGATTGATGAAATGATTAATATGAATGTAACTAAAGAAGGATTAACTACAAGTCGTTTTAAAGATTTATTTGTTGAAGAAAACCTAGTAGCTTTTTACAAGAGAGCTATATTAGCAGGTGACAATGTAGTTGATTTATATAATGAATTAGAGAAATTAAATAGAATAGACCATATATATGCTTTAGTTAAAGCTTATTATATATTAACTTATATAGAGTTTAGAAAAGAAAATGTTAGAGATAAAGACTTTGAAACATCTAATCCTAAAGTAAATCAAAAAATATTAGATATGAGAAAATAGGAAGAAGTGATACCTTGAAACGTAGTGAAGTAGATAGAGAAAAATTAAGTCCTATGATGAGACAGTATTTAGAAATAAAAGATAAGTATGAAGATACTATTATCTTTTTTAGGCTTGGGGACTTTTATGAAATGTTTTTTGAAGATGCTGTTACTGTCTCTCATGAATTAGAATTAACCCTAACAGGACGTAATGCAGGACTTGATGAGAGGGTTCCTATGTGTGGTGTGCCTTTTAAAGCATACGAAGGATATTTAGATAAACTAATTGACAAAGGATATAAAGTAGCGATAGTAGAACAATTAGAAGATCCTAAAACTACTAAAGATATGGTAAAACGTGATGTTATTCAAGTAGTTACTAAAGGTACTAGACTTGATTCATCTATTAATGCTAAAGATAATAACTTTATCGCCTCTATCTATGATTTAGAGTATTGTTATGTTCTATCTTATTCAGATGTATCTACTGGAGAAGTTTATGTTTTATTAGAAAATAATGATAAAGATTCTCTACTTAGAGAAGTATTAAGACATAACTTTAGTGAGATTATTGTAAATAATAAGATGGATAGAGAGTTTGTTAATACACTTAGAACTACTTATCATTTAAATGTAACTATTTATGATGATTTATATAATGAAAGTGATTATAGTTATGTTTATAAAAACTTAAAAGATGTTAGAGAAGAGACAGGTATTAAACATTTACTTTCATACCTTACTAATACTAAAAAAGGAGATTTATCCCATTTAGGAGAAGCAAAGTTAGAAGATACTAAAGAACATTTATTAATAGATAATAATACGAAAAGAAATCTAGAACTTACAGAAACAGTTAGATTAAGAGAGAGGACTTATAGTCTATTATGGCTTTTAGATAAAAATAAGACTGCTATGGGTAGTAGGCTTTTAAAACAAAATATAGAAAGTCCCTTAACTAATAGAAAAGAAATAGAAAAAAGGTATGACTTTGTAGATAAATTAAGAGTAGAGTTTATTTTAAGAGATGATTTAAAAAATAATTTAAATGAAGTTTATGACTTAGAGCGCCTTGCTAGTAGAATTACTTATGGTAATTTAAATGCAAGAGACTTATTACAACTTAAGAATAGTTTAAAAGTATTACCAGAGATTAAGAGAATCTTAAAAGAGTTAAACTACTATAAAGAAATAGAAGACTTTCCTGAAGTATATAGTTTACTTGATAAAAGTATAGTAGAAGATCCACCTATTACTTTAAGAGAAGGACATCTTATTAAAGATGGATATAATGAAGAATTAGATGAGTTAAGGAAGGTATCTAGTGGTTCTAAAGACTTTATCTTAGAACTTGAACAAAAAGAAAAAGAAAGAACTGGTATTAAGAACTTAAAAGTAGGTTTTAATAAAGTCTTTGGTTATTATATAGAAGTTAGTAAAGGACAAGTTAAAGAATTAAAAGAAGAGTATGGCTATGAAAGAAAACAGACACTCTCTAATTGTGAAAGATTTATTACGCCGTTACTTAAAGAAAAAGAAAATATTATTTTAGGGGCAGAAGAAAAGATTATAAACTTAGAATATAATTTATTTATGAAGATAAGAGAGACTATTAAAAGATATATTCATCCCTTACAAAAAACAGCAGGAGTAATAGCAGAAGTTGATATGTTACAAGCATTTTCTACTGTTTCTGATATGTATAACTTTGTAAGACCCACTATTACAGATAATCATTCAATAAAAATAATCGCATCCCGTCATCCTGTTATAGAAGAAGTAATGTCAAAAGAGGATAAAAAATATGTTTCTAATGACATAATTATGGATGAAGATACAAGTATACTTTTAATAACAGGACCTAATATGGCTGGTAAATCTACTTATATGAGACAGTTTGCCATTACAGTTATAATGGCCCAGATAGGTTGTTTTGTACCTGCTAAGAGTTGTTCCGTGCCTTTATTTGATAAGATATTTACAAGAATAGGGGCAAGTGATGATTTAGTTAGTGGTGAGTCTACCTTTATGGTAGAGATGAAAGAAGCTAATCTTGCTATAGAAAATGCTACAAAAAACAGTTTAATCTTATTTGATGAATTAGGACGTGGTACAGCAACTTATGATGGAATGAGTCTTGCTCAGGCAATACTTGAATATATCCATGATAAAATAGGGGCGAAGACAATGTTTTCAACTCATTATCATGAATTAACTGACCTTTCTAATAGCCTTAAACATTTACAAAATGTTCATGTCTCTGCTGTAGAAGAAGATGGTAAATTAACATTCTTACATAAAATAAAACTAGGTGCAATAGATAAAAGTTATGGTCTTAACGTTGCAAGCCTTGCCCATCTTCCTAATAGTTTAATTAAACGAGCTGAAGAGATACTTAATATCTATGAGAGTGAAGGTGTTAAAGAAAGAGAATTTACACAGACTAGTTTATTTAGTCTTGATGAAGAAGAAGTGAAAGTTGAAGAAAAAGTAAATGAGATTGAAGCAGCAATAAAAGAGATCGAACCATTAAATATGACACCTATTAATGCCTTAAATTTCTTATATGAATTAAAAGAAAAGATAAAGAATGAGGAGAAATAATTATGAGATACGATTTATTACAAGTAATAAAAGATAGTTTTCCAATCATAGGAGAAAACAAAATAGCAAATGAACTACTAGATCATTATATAGCACCATTTAACACTTCAACTTGTTCTATAAGTGCAGATTGTATTAGTATAGAAGAAGATTCTAAAGGTAACAAACATTATATTGATGTAATAGATGATAATACAGTTCATATTAGTAAAAAAGGTAAAAATAGTACAGAATACTATAGTTTTAAAATTGAAGATGAATCTAATTTTATTGTTTCCTACTTTAATTACACTTTAGGTGATAACAATCATATTTTACAGTGTTATCAGTTTGATTTTGAGGATACAAACATTACCATAGCTAAAGGAGGAAAATGGTATTATACTAACGATAATCTTGATCTAGTTGAGCCAATTAAAGACGTTGTAAATAAAACTTTTAATAATACTGATTATTTTAGATTGATTAATGATTTAGTAAAAAAACATTATGATGATTTTAGAATCACTCCTGATATGTATCACACTCTAATAATAGATAAGAAATATAAAATTTATCAAGAGGATTATAATGGTATTGTTTCTTCCAAAAATAATTTTAAAAATATAGATATTCTAACTAGCTTTGATGATTTTGCAGATTTTGATATGGTTATTGATGAAAAAAGTAAAAACTGCCATGCTTTACTTAATAATTTTCTAAAGTTAAAACATATTATAGAACATATAAAAAAACATAAAAAAGAAGATGTGAACAATAGACAATATATAAAATTATTTAGTATAAAGAATAAAAGGGATGATAAATAATGAATTATGTATTAGTATATAAAGATACTAAAAAGAATATAAATTACTATTATAATTTTAATGATAAGTTAGTTTATACTAGTGATAATAAAAATAATAACTGTAATATAACAGGAGTAATAGGCATAATTATAGGTTTTATCTTCTATCTTACTTTCACTTGTCTTAGTTACTATTTACCATATTCATATCTGTTTATTATAGTAGTTGGTATTATCTTCGGTAGCATTATAACTTTAATTGCAAACTCTACTATTAAAGATATTTTTAAAGAAAAAGGTAAGAAAGAGTCTTTAGATAAACTAAGAGAAATGTATAAGAAGAATAAATCATTTAGAATTAAATATTTTATCTTATTAATAGCATTCTTTATCTTAACAATATTAAATCTAGTATTATACCAAAACATCACTACTATAAATTGTCTTTTATTTACAAGTACTATAATGACTACATTCTTATTACTTTTATATAGACCAGTAAATAATTTTAAGTTTTTGAAGCTACTTACTAGAATGTAATATTTGTGATAAAATGTATATGTAAAGAAAATTTACATAATATAAAAAAAAGAGGAATACCTAGTTTTGTACCTGGGTGTTACCTCAAAATGGTTTTAGAAGTAAGCACCCGATTACAATGATGTAACAGGGTGTTTTACTATCTATAAATAATTAAAAGGATTATAATAAGTAATAATATTACTATTAAAGCATCTTTCTTATTCATAAACATTTCCCACAATCTATCCCCTGAAATCAGATTGTAGAAAAGGTAAACACCCATTACTAAGTATTCCTGGTTTGTATAATAACATATCTAATACAATAAAACAATCTGACAAGATACATTTTTTGATAGAACAAACATTTTATAATGTTTGCTCTTTTCATATGTGACTTTTTTTGATAAAATGAAATAAGAAAGCGAGTGATACTTTTGAAAACAAGAAATGAAGTAAGAGAAATAGCTCTTCGTATAATTTATAAAATTAATATTTTTGAAGATGCTCATGTTTATTATGATGTAGATGATTTAATTAAAGAAGAATATGAAGTAGAAAATGATTTTGTTAATTCGCTAGTTAATGGAGTTATAGAGAAAAGAGAAGAATTAACTAATTTAGTTAATAAATATATGTCTGATTGGTCTCTTAATAGATTAAATAAAGTAGACGAGGCTTTATTTCTTTTATCTAGTTATGAGTTAAAATATCTAGATACTCCTAGTATTGTTAGTATTAATGAATGGGTAGAGATATCTAAAAAATATAGTGATTTAGAAGTTACTAAGATGCTAAATGGAGTTTTAGATAATATTTATCATAGTGAGGATAGTAATGAATAAAGAATATTTAACAGTTAGTCAGTTAACTAAGTATATTAAATATAAATTAGATAATGATGTTAATTTAAGAGAAGTTTATCTTAAAGGAGAAATATCTAATTTTAAGGCTCATACTAGAGGACACTTTTATTTTACTATTAAAGACGAAGGTAGTAGAATTAATGCTGTTATGTTTGCAAGTAGTGCTAGTAAAGTTAAATTTGAACCAGTTGATGGAATGAAGATACTTGTAACTGGAAGAATATCTGTTTATGAAGCGACAGGTGGATATCAGATTTATGTTAATGAAATGATGGAAGATGGAGTAGGTAATCTTTATGTAGCATTTGAACAGTTAAAGAAAAAGCTAGCAAGTGAAGGATTATTTGATGATAGGTACAAAAAACCTATTCCAAAAATACCAGAACGTGTTGGAGTTATAACTGCACCAACAGGGGCTGCTATTCGTGATATAATATCTACTATTAATAGAAGATTTCCTTTAACAGAAGTAATACTTTTACCTAGTTTAGTACAAGGAGAAGGTGCTAAAGAAGATATTGTAAGGCAAATTAAACGCGCAGAAAACTACAATTTAGACGTTCTAATAGTAGGTAGAGGTGGAGGTTCTATTGAAGATTTATGGGCCTTTAATGAAGAGATAGTGGCTCGTGCTATTTTTGAATGCCCTATACCAATAATCAGTGCCGTAGGTCATGAAATAGACTTTACTATTGCAGACTTTGTAGGAGATTTAAGAGCCCCTACACCAACAGGGGCAGCAGAGATTGCCGTTCCTAATAAAACTGATGTTATAAACTATATTAATCAGTTAAACTTAAGAAGTAGGAAAGCAATGGGAACAATACTTGAGTTAAAGAAAAAAAGACTCGATAGTATTAAGGGGCATTATATTTTAAATAATCCTTTAGATTTATACTCTGCTAAGATTCAAAAACTTGATTATTTAACAGAGAGTTTAGTTAAGAATTATAAAGTTATTATTGATAAAGAGAAGGTTAAACTAAATAATATTAAATCAAGACCTTTATTTAGTAATCCTTTAGTAGTATTAGATAAGACTAAACAGAAATATGCTTTATTACTTAGTAAATTAGATACCTTATCGCCATTAAAAACTCTAGAAAGAGGTTATAGTATTGTTAAACTTAATGATAAGGCCATTACTAGTATAAAAGATTTAAAGAAAGATGATTTAATTAATATAGAGTTAAAAGATGGTAGTAAGGAAGCTATTATAAAATAGGAGGAGTTAATTATGGAAAAGAAAGAAATGAAATTTGAAGAGAAAATAGAGGAGTTAGAAACACTTGTTAAAGCTTTAGAAAATGGTGATGTGGAACTAGACAAAGCGATAGATTATTTTACAAAAGCAACTAAACTTGCTAGTCTATGCGATAAAGATTTAAAAGAAGCTGAAAAAGCATTAACATCTATTGTTAATGAAGATGGAACTCTTTCTGAATTTAAAGGCGAAGCAGAGGCATAATTATGAGAAAAATTAAAATACATGGTATCTATAAGCACTTTAAAGGAGATTATTACTTAGTTGAAGAAATTGCTAAAGACTGTGAGACTTTAGAAGATTTAGTTATATATAGAAAACTATATGAAGATGGAAGTTGTTGGGTTAGGCCTTTAAAAGATTTTATGGAAAAAGTTAATCATGAAAAGTATCCTAATGTAGAGCAAGAGTATAAGTTTGAACTTATAGAACCTAATAGTAATAGAAATAACTTTAAAGGGTAAAAATGGCAAAAGTAATTATATATAAAAGTAAAACAGGGCATACAAAAAGATATGCTAAAATGCTTAGTGAAGAGTTAAATATTCCTTGTTATTCCTATAAAGATGCTAAAGCCAGTGAAAATGATGAAATAATATTCCTTAGTTATATCTATGCTTCTAAAATAATGGGACTTTCTAAAATATTAAAGAAATATAATGTAAAAGTAGTAATCGCTGTAGGAGCCCTTGCCTATAGTAAAGATTATGTTGAAACATTAAAAAATGCTAACAATATAAGTCTTCCTTTCTTTTATCTAAGAGGAGGGATTGATTATAGTAAATTAAACTTTTTCTTTAGGAAGTTTCTCTCTATTATTGGTAAAGATATCGCTAAAGACGATAAGGAACTTTTAAACTTATTTAAAAATGGGAAAGACTTTGTTACTAAAAACAATTTAGAACCGTGTATTAATTATCTAAAAAATATATAAAAAAGACATTATGTCTTAATAAAAGAGAAACTTGAACTAAAGAAAGAAGAAATATAACTTCTTTCTTTAAAACTAATAAGGAAGTTGGTGTTTATATGAACTTTAAATTTACTGATAATTCTATTTATATTGTTCCTAATAGTTTAAAATTAAAACTATTAGATCTCTTATCAAAAGATAGAAATATTTATAATATAACTTTTATTAGTTTAGAAGAGTTAGAAAAACATTATTTTTTTGATATAAAAGAAGAAGCTTTACTATATTTATTAGATAAAACTAATGAAAATATAGATGTTTTAAAGTTAATGCTTAAAAAACTTTATAAAATAGATATAACTAAAGAATATAGAGAAACTAAATTAAATAATCTTAAAAACTTATACTTTGATTTAAAAGATAATAATTATTTAATTTTTGATAAAGGTTACAGTGATTACTTATTAACTAAAAACATCTTTATTTTAGGTTATGGTATGTTAGAACCATATCAAAAAGATATGCTAGATAGTATTAATACAAATTACATAGAAATAACTAGTAGTATATCTATAGATACAGTCTATAAATATCATTCGATGAAAGATGAGATAATTAGTACCGCTTTAAAAATAAGAGAGCTTAATACTAAAGGCATTAGTTATAATAAAATATTTCTAGCAGGAGTAGATAATAGTTATAACTTCTTACTTAAAACTATTTTTTCTATGTTTGATATTCCTCTATACCTTAAATCTACTAATAAATTAACTTCCATAATAAGTGTTAAAGAATATCTAAAAGATAAAGATATTAACCATATTAAAGATAATAGTTTAAAGGCAAAAATTACGAAAATAAATGATGATTTAACTTATGCGAAGGATAGTAAGTATTATGATATTTTATTAAAAGAAAAGCTAGAAAATACTACTCTTGATAATAATGAACTAATAGAATCTGTTAAAGTTTTAAATGAATCATTAGAAATTCCTTATTTAGTTAGTGATGATGAATATTTATTTGTCTTAGGCTTTAACCAGAATTATTTACCTAAAATATATAAAGATGAAGAGTATTTAAGTGATAATTTAAAAAGAACTTGTAATTTAAATACTTCTACTATTAAAAATAAACTAAGTAAAGATAACCTAATTAAAGTCTTAGGTACTATTGAAAACCTTACTATATCATATAAATTAACATCATTAACTGGAGAATATGCTAAGTCTAGTTTATTAAATGAGTTTAATTTAAAAGAAGTAGATAATCTTCATTATAATTATAACTATAGTAAAGATTTTAATAATTATAGAGTAAGTAATGTCTTAGATACTTATTATAAATATCATGAAAAAGATAAAGATTTTGACTTTTTAACTACTAATATAGATTCTAGTAAATATTCTAGTTTTGATCATAAATTTAAAGGGATTAATAGACCTATTACCCCTTATAGTCTGTCATATTCAAGTATAGATGATCTTGCAAAATGCCCCTTTAAATACTATTTAAAATACATCTTAAAATTAGATAGTTTTGAGGAGAGTTTTAGTACAAAAATAGGTAATATCTTTCATAGTGTATTAAAAGATAGTTATAATAATAACTTTTCTTTTGAAGAGTCTCTTAATAAAGCTTTAAAAGATAATACCTTAGATAGTAGAGAAACTGTTTTATTTAAAAGATTAGAAAAAGAGTTAAAGATAATAGTTGATTATAATAAAGAAATAGAAAAAAGAAGTTTTCTTACAGAATTTTATGGAGAAAAGAGATTAGAAATTCCTCTTAGTAATCATGCAACTTTAAAAGGTTTTATTGATAAGATATTATTTAAACCATTTCATGATAAAACTTTTTATGCTGTTTTTGATTATAAAACAGGAAGTGCTACTTTAAATTTAGATTATTTGAGTGAGGGATTATATTTACAACTACCTTTATATATTTACCTAATAAATAAGAGTAATTTATTTAATAATCCTACTTTTGTTGGGTTCTTTTATCAGTATTTGTTACAAAACTATAAAGATAGCGAAGAACAACTAAAAAACTTAAAACTAGTAGGGTATACAACAGATGATAAAATAGTACTTTCATATTTAGATGAAGATTATGAAACAGATTCTTTTGTTAAAGGTTTAAGTATAAAGAAAGATGGAGAACTTTCTAGTAGAAGTAAAGTCTTATCAGATAGTGAAGTAGAAGATATAATGAACTCTATTCATAAAGCCTTAGATAAGTCTCTTAAAATAATAGATAATAATGACTTTGCTATCGCCCCTAAAATAATTAATAACAAAAATATTTCTTGTGAGTTTTGTCCATTTAAAGAAGTATGTTTTGTAAGTGCAAGTGACTATGTCTATCTTGATAAGAAAGAAGGTGAATCTAATGCCTAAATTTACTGAAGATCAACAAAAAGCGATAGATTTAGAAGGTTCTAATTTACTAATCAGTGCCGGTGCAGGAAGTGGTAAGACTGCAGTTTTAACAGAAAGAGTGTTAAGAAAAATAAAAGAGGGAACTCATATAAATGAACTATTAATCTTAACATTTACTAATAAAGCAGCCTTAGAGATGAAAGAACGTGTTAGGAAAAAATTTAAAGAAAACGAACTAATAGATGAGTTAGATTTACTAGATAGTAGTTATATTACAACCTTTGATGCTTATTCTCTTGCCTTAGTAAAAAAATATGCTGATACTATACACTTATCAAGTAATATAACAATTGCCGAGTCTAGTATCTTAGATCTTGCAAAAAAAGAAATATTAGACGAAATATTTTTAGATTACTATGATAAATGTCCTGAAGACTTTCTTAACTTAATTACTAAATTTTGCCTTAAAGATGATAAAACTATTAAGAAAAGAATACTAGAACTTGATAGTACCCTAGATTTAAAATTAGATAAGAGAGCTTTTATAGATGACTATATCTCTAAATATTATAGTGATGAAGTAATAGATAAGTATATTAAAGAATATTTAGAACTATTAGGTAAAAAGAAAGATAATATAATAGACCTTTATGAAGAAGTTAGATCTCTTACATCTAGTAAGTATCTAGAACAACTAGAAAGTATGTTTTTACCTTTTGTGGATGCAAGTAGTTATGAAGAATTAAAAAGAACAATCTTTACATCACTACCTAGGGCAAGAACTGGTGTTGATAGTGATTCTAAAGAACTAAGAGATAATTTAACAACCTTACTAAAAGAATTTAAAGACTTAGTTATATATGATAGTATTGATGATATTAAATCTAGTATTATAAAAACTAAAGAATATATTTCTATAATACTAGAACTAGTTAAAGAACTAGACAAAAGATTCACTTTGTATAAGAAAGAAAATAACTATTATACCTTTATGGATATAGAAAAAATTGCTATCAGTCTTGTTCGTGATAATTTAGAGATTAGAGAAGAAGTAGGAAATTCCTTTAAAGAAATATTAATAGATGAATATCAAGATACTAATGATATTCAAGAAACCTTTATTAGTTATATATCACATGATAATGTTTATATGGTAGGAGATATTAAACAGTCAATTTATCGTTTTCGTAATGCTAATCCTTCTATATTTAAAGATAAATATGATAATTATAAGAAAAATATAGGAGGACGAGTAATTGACCTTGCCAAAAACTTTAGAAGTAGAAGAGAAGTATTAGATGATATAAATCTTTTCTTTTCCCATATCATGGATGATTATTTAGGAGAAGCAGACTATAATAATGGCCATGCTATGGTGTTTGGTAATATGACTTATGAAACTAGTGCCAAAACTACTAATAATAATTATTTAGATATTTATACTTATGATGCTAAAGATAAAAGTTATAGTAAACTAGAAAAAGAAGCTTTTATTATTGCAAATGATATTAAAGAAAAAATTAATAGTAAATATTTAGTCTATGATAAAGATGAGGACTATTTAAGAGAAATAGAGTATCGTGACTTTGTTATTCTTTTAGATAGAGCGACTGATTTTACTACTTATAAACAAGTATTTGAATATTTAGGTCTACCTATTACTTTATATGAAGATGAAAAAACTAGTGGTAGTGCTGATTTATATCTTTTAAAGAATTTCTTTATTATGGCTAAATCTATTATTACTAATAATTATGATACCAAGTTTCGCCTTGCTTTCACCTCGATTTGTCGTAGTTTCCTTTTCTCTTATACCGATGATGAAATCTATCAGTGTCTAGTTAATGATACTTATAAAGAAACAAATGTTTTTAAACTATTTAAAGAAGTTTTAGAAAATATTGATGAGTTAACCCCAGTAGTTTATTTAGAAAAATTATTAGATAAATTAAACTACCTGGATAAACTTACATTAATAGGCAATGTTGAGATTAATTCTAGTAGAATGGAATACTTTTATAATCTAATATCAAACTTAGAAAATAGTAACTTTACTATTCTTGATGTTAGTGATTACTTAGAAAAAATTAATAACGAGAAATTAGAAATCAAGCTTGCTATTAGTAAAGAAGATAGTAATAGCGTTAAGATTATGACTATTCATAAATCTAAAGGACTAGAATATCCTATCTGTTACTTTGCAGGTTTCTATAAAGACTTTAATAAAGATGAATATAAGAGTAATGTCTTATTTGATAATACCTATGGTATTATTATAGATGAAGTAGATACTAATAATAAATTAATTACTAAGACTCTTGCAATAGAGAAGTTAAAACAAAAAGATATTAGTGAAAAAATTAGACTTTTATATGTAGCATTAACACGTGCAAGAGAGAAAATGATAATAGTTATGCCTAACATCGAAAATGATAAAGAATTAGGTGATATAGTTAGTGATTATGATAGATTAAACTATACTAACTTTGCTAAAATGGTAATTAGTGTTGCCCCTTTATTTAAAGATAAAACTAAAGAGATAAGCGATATTAAAGATATATCTAAAGCATATTTAGAAGTAAAAAAAGTAGATACAAAAATAGATAATAATGTTAAAGAATTAGAAATTCTTCCTTCTATTTATGATAAGACTATAAAAGAAAAGGAAACATATCATAAAGAAAGTGATGATGTTAAAACAGAAGATGAATTAAAACTATTAGAGATAGGAAGAAATGTTCATACTTTGTTTGAGAGAATAGATTTTGTTAATAATAAATTACCTTATATAGAAGATAATTATTATAAAGAAAAACTTACTAACTTTCTTAATAGTAATTTTATGAATAAATATAAAGACTATAAAAAATATCAAGAATATGAATTTCTTTTTAGGAGTAGTAATAAAACTTACCATGGTAAAATAGACTTATTATTAGTAGGGGATAGTGAAGCGATAATTATAGATTATAAATTAAAAAATACTAAAGATAAAGCCTATATAGACCAACTTAATGGTTATAAGGAAGTAATCAGTAAGAAATTAAATCTACCTACTAGTTGTTATTTATACTCAATAATTGGAGAAAATTTTGAAAAAATTTGACAAAATGCTAATTTTGTAGTATAATACAAGCAACTTCAAGATATGGGGGTTAATAAAGGGGGTTTTACATATGGAGAAGTCATTTATATTTGAATATTTAGATGAGAATGATTTTAGAAAAAGAGAACGTTCTGTAAGAAAATATAATATGTTAGCATATAAAAAACTAACTTTTGAATATTATCCAGAACTAAGAAAAGGTCATTTTTTAGGTGAAAAGGTTAGTGACGATACTAAAGCAGGTACAGTTGATTATGAGCTTAAATTACCAACTGATGCTTTATTTGCAAAAGTACATGGTGAGATAAGAGTTCATTATACAGTCTATCCTGATAAACATGTTATTTTACTTACCAATATTACTCCAGAAGGTATTCTAAATGAAGGTCATATGGCTGAATTATCTACTTATAAAGGAGTAATGATTTCTAAATCTCACCCTGAAAAAGATATGTTTAAAATCAACTTATTAAATATGTTAAATAAATAGTCATAAAATTATGGCTATTTTTGGTGAATTCTCAAAGTAAATGCCCGTGACAAAATAAGTGATATCAATAGACAAGTAATAACCCGTTAAGAATA
>CALVIY010000008.1 GCA_944331955.1 uncultured Bacilli bacterium | reverse complement strand
TTCTTTACAACTTCTTTCTTTGCCACGAAAAACACATCCTTTCTTACTCGTTTTCGCGAGTGGTTATAATAGCATTTTAGCATTTCAATAGTAGGATTTTTATATCCCAATTTTAGTATCAAGATTTTAATATCTCAATATCTGCATTACTGCACTTTTTGCTTCCCACTAATATTAATCTATATTAAATTAATATAGCCCCTAAATAATAGCATACTTTTTTTTATTTGACAAGAGTAAATTAAGCTTTTTCTATCACAAGTAAATTAAGCTTTTTCTATCTGAGTTAATTCAACCTCGACTTGTGTTTCTTGTCCGAATAAGTCAACATTTAGAACGGTTTTTTCATTTTCACTATCAACTTCTTCAATAGTTCCATACATTCCTGTAAATGGTCCACCTATTATTTTAACTTTAGTACCAGGTTGTAGTTCTTTATCAACATCAATTCTACTAATTCCCATATTCTTTAAGATATGATCTACTTCACTAGGTTGTAATGGAGTAGGTTTAGCACCTTTACCGCTTGATCCAATAAATCCTGTAACTCCTGGAGTATTACGAACGATATACCAAGCTTCATCTGTCATAACCATTTCAACTAAGATGTAACCTGGGAATAGTTTTTTTACTTTAGTCTTTTTAACTCCATCTTTAATCTCAGTTTCTTCTTGTTCTGGAACAATTACTCTAAATATATAATCTTGCATATTCATTGATTCAGCACGCATTAAAAGTTTTTCTTGAACTTTTTTCTCATGTCCTGAATAAGTATTAACGACATACCATTGTTTTTCCATAATTATTTTCCTTTCTAATTACCTAATGAATGTAGTGCTGCTAATATTATATCTATTAAATAGAAGAATAATGAACAACAAACAATAAATACTATTGTAGCGATAGAGTATTTAACCATATCTTTTTTTGAAGGCCATTTTACTCTTTTAAATTCAGTTTTAACACCACTAATAAAATTTCCTATTCTAGTAAATATATTTACTTTTTCTTTCTTTTTACCTTTAGAAGAAGATTTCTTATTTTCCTTTTTAGATACTTCTTTTAAAGACTCTTTTTTAATTTCTTTAGTTTCTTCTTTTTTCTTTGCCATATACACATCTTCCTTTGTATTTTTTTCTAAAAGAAAAACACTTCTCAGTGCTTAAGCATAAATTACCACAAAGTATAATGATAGTCAAGTGTTTTTCTAAAATTATTTTAATCTTCAACCATATAATTATTAGATTTCATTTTACTATTATGATGATTTTCTTTAATACATGTTTTTATTAGAGAAAAACCTAGCTTTAAACTATATGAATTATCGCTACGACTATTTCTATCTGTAGTATCATATACCTTATTTTCATCAACATCTCGATAAGCTATATATTTCTTTATAATATCTATGCTAGTTAATCCTAAACTTTCAAAGTCATATTCTACTAGTTTATCAATATATAAAGAAAGTAAATATAGTCTTTCATTTTTTGCAAATTGTGATTTAGTTATAATAGGAACTTCTACATTAAAATTACCTATATCATACTTTTCTTCTTGTTTTACTAACTTTGCTTGATATTTAAATAGTGATGTTTTTAAAACCTCTTCACTAGTTCTATTAAAGAATGTTGTTAATCTTTCTTTTGTATACTCATCTAAATCGAAACTGTTATTAAGGCTTTCTTGATAAGTTGGTTTAACTTCTTCAAACGTATCTTTAGCACTAATTTTAGCTTGTTCTATTTTTTTCATATTTTATAATCCTTTCTGTTTTCCACATATCTGTTGATAAAGTGATTATAGTTTTAGTTTTTCCACTGCCTTTGTGGATATAATTTATAAAAAATTATTTCTTAAATCTATTTTTATAATAGCAACTTTGACATAGGTCTTCAACACATTTATTATCTCTAAAACCTTCTATTATTTTTTTAGTTTTATCTTTTTCTAATATATCTTTTAAATCTTCTTCGAAGATATTTCCCAGGTTAATAATACCATCATCATCTAGACAACATGCTGTTACTGTACCATTCGATAGTATGGCTAGTTGACTTTTTAAACCTTCACAAAAGCCGTTAGTTTTATCGTTAGATACAGTTGGCCATTCAAAGAGATAATCTTTATCCACATATTTGTTGATATCTATTTTAGTATTTTTATTATTTTTAATTTTTTCAACAGTTTCTGTGGATAAACGATATTGTTCTTTTAGTTTTTCCACTATTTCTGTTGATTTTTCATCTAATTTGTTTTCTTTTTGAGCCCAAAGTCTATATATTATTATCTTATCCTGCGGAAATTTGGAAACGGCTTTAAATATACCATTAAGATAATCTAAGTTATTTACTTCGGCATTTAAAGAAATATGTATCTTAGATAATGATTCATGACTAATTAATTCATTTATCTTTGCTTTTAATAGAGTTCCATTAGTAGTTAGACTTATATTTATATTATTGTCATCACAGATATTTAGAATTTCACTTAAATTGGAATGCAGTAAAGGTTCTCCTTTTACATGAAGACAGATAGTATTAGTATAGCCTTTTATTTTAGATATTACTTCTTTAAATTCACTTACTGACATTTCTTTTAACGGTCTTATAGATTTTTTACAGAAGGAACAACTTAGATTACATTTATTAGTTATTTCGATATAAATACGGTTAAATCTTTTCTTCATAACTATTCACGCTTCATTTCTTTTTTAGTTAATTTCTCCTTAAATTTATTTCTGCTATTTCTCGATAAAATTATTATTTTAGTGTTTTCTCATATTTTTTCGCAGAATTTTTTTGATGTTCTATTTTAGAGAAATACTTAATTATGGAAAATTCTGTTTCTAAGACGTAAAGATTTCCACTTTTATATATTTCTTTATCTTTACTAAAAACTATCTCGTCATTTATATGATCTTTACTTTGCCATTTTTTTAAAATATTTATACTTGTTAATCCTAAATCGTCCATATCTAGTTCAATTAATTTATTTATATATAACGATAATAAATATGTCCTTTCTTCATTTGATAATTTTTCTACAACTATAACTGGTGTTGATAGTTGAATATTTTTAAATTCATTTGCACTATTTCTTTTTATTAGCATTTTTCTATAGTTAGCAAACATATCTGTTATAACATTTTCATAGGTACTCTCAAAAAATAAATCTAACATATTGCACTTATCATAATCACAGTCAAAATCTCTGATTAAGGCAGTTTCATATTTTTCTATTGTTTTATCGTAAATTGATTTTAAATTTTTTCTTTGTAATTCTAAATTATTCATTTTATCCCTCACTCTTCATTTCAAACAAGGCATTTCTTAGTTCCATAGCTCTTTCAAAGTCAAGGTTCTTAGCGGCTTCTTTCATTTCTTGTTCAATTCTCTCTAGTTCTAACATCTTTTCTTTCTTAGTTAATTTCTTCTTAGGTTTAGTAGTATCTTTTGTATCGACATTACTAATAACTTCTCTTATTTCTTTTTCTATTGTTTTAGGAACTATGCCATGTTCTTTATTGTAAGCTTCTTGGATTTCACGACGACGTTTTGTCTCTTTAATCGCTTTATCCATAGAGTCTGTAATATTATCTCCATACATGATAACATGACCATTAGCATTTCTTGCACAACGTCCAATTGTTTGGATAAGACTTCGCTCACTTCTTAAGAATCCTTCTTTATCAGCGTCTAATATAGCGATTAGTGATACTTCTGGAATATCTATACCTTCACGTAAAAGGTTTATTCCAACAACAACATCATAGATTCCACATCTTAAATCATGAATAATTTGTAAACGTTCTAAAGTTTTAATTTCGGTATGAAGGTATGCTACTTTGATATCTAGGTCTTTTAAGTAGTTAGTTAACTCTTCACTCATTCTAATAGTTAAAGTGGTTATTAAGACTCTTTCGTTTTTCTTAATACGTTCATTTATCTCTCCTACTAAGTCATCTATTTGCCCTTCTGTTTTTCTAACTTCAATAGTTGGATCAAGTAGTCCTGTTGGTCTAATTATTTGTTCAACAAACTTACCTTGTGTTTTTTCAAGTTCATAATCTCCTGGGGTTGCAGATACATATATCGCTTGTTTTATTTTCTTTTCAAATTCATCAAATTTTAGGGGACGGTTATCAAGGGCACTAGGTAGACGGAATCCATAATCAACTAAGTTTTGTTTTCTTGCTCTATCTCCGTTATACATTCCTCTTACTTGAGGTAGTGTTACGTGAGATTCATCTACTATTAAAAGATAGTCATCTCCAAAGAAATCCATTAGGGTGGTTGGTGTTTCTCCAGGCTTACGTCCTGCCATAGGTGCTGAGTAGTTTTCAATACCGTGACAGAATCCTGTTTCTTCTAGCATCTCTAAATCATAGTTAGTTCTTTGCTCTAGACGTTCTGCTGCTAGTAACTTGTTTTGGCTTTTAAGTTCCTCTAATCGTTCTCTTAATTCTTTTTTTATCCTTTTAATCGCTTCTTTTAATTTCTCATCACTAATTACAAAGTGGCTAGCTGGGAAGATACTAACGTTTTTCTTGTTAGAAATTACTGTTCCTGTTAAAACATCTATTTCACTAATTCTATCTATTTCACTACCAAAGAATTCTATTCTATAACCTGTTTGGTTTTGATTAGTAGGAATTATTTCTAAGACATCTCCTCTTACTCTAAAAGTACCACGATGAAAGTCTAAGTCATTTCTTGCATATTGCATTTCTACAAGTTTTACTAAGACTTCATTTCGTTCTATTTCTTCTCCTACTCTTAGTGTTAACATTTTGTTTTTGTATTCTTCTACTTCTCCAATACCATAGATACAAGAAACACTAGCGACAACAATAGTATCTTTTGATGATAGTAATGCAGATGTTGCAGCATGTCTTAATTCATCTATTTCATCGTTTATAGATGAGTCTTTTTCAATATAAGTATCAGTACTTGGAACATAAGCTTCTGGTTGATAATAATCATAATAAGAGACGAAATACTCTACATTGTTCCCAGGGAATAATTCTTTCATTTCAGAATAGAGTTGTCCTGCAAGAGTTTTGTTATGGGCAAGAATAAGGGTTGGTTTATTAACTTGGGCGATTACATTGGCCATAGTAAATGTCTTACCAGTACCCGTAGCCCCTAGTAAAACCTGGGTTTTCTTGCCTTCTTTAACTCCTTCAACTAATTCTTTTATTGCCTCTGGCTGGTCTCCACTAGGTTTAAATTTTGATACTAATTTGAACATAATTTTCCTCCTTTTTTAGGTTAGTTTTTATCTTTTTTTAATTTGTATTTTAATCTGAAATTATTCTTTTTTTTCACAGAATACACTACTCGGCCACATTTTTACTATGTAACACTATATAACACATATTAATACTTGGTAACCTATTCTAACACTTATTTTACAACAAAACAAGAAACTTATGCTAGAAGTTTCTTGGCATTCTTTATAGGTACTGTAAAAACTCACTAAAAATTGTTGGTGTATCCAAATCAATAACTTTATCATTATGGTTTGTTTTAGGAACAACTTCTCTGATAAAAGCATTTAATTCTTCATTACAATCAACTATTATTTTATCTTTATCAAAATAAACAGTTGAGGTAATGATGGTTGAAGCATGCCCTAATATTTCTGATATTGCTTTTAAATTTTTATTGTTTTTTAGCAATAATGTAGTATATGTGTGCCTTAAGTCATGAAATTTAATATCTGGTAATTCATTTTCTTTTAGTAGTTTTTTATAATATGGTCTAATAAATCCTTTGCTTCTAGGCTTGCCATAGGTAGAACAGCATATATAATTTTCATCAAGGAATGGATTTTTTTTATCATTTATTCTCCTGCTTCTATTTTTATCATATCTACTTTTAGCTTCCAAAATGGCTTCGAAAACTAAATCTGGTATATCTAGCACTCTATCACTACTATATGTCTTTAGCTTAATCTCTTGTTTTGTATATGTTTTAGGATTACAGTCCTTCTTTGCTTTTTTAGGATCAACTCCTAATTGTCTTTGAATATGAATTTTTTTATTAACAAAATCAACATCTGAAAATTTTAGGCCATTAATTTCTTGTTTCCTTAACCCCATTAAAACTGCAAATATTATATGTAAGTATATTGGTGTAGTTTTGCTTGCTCTAATTAATGTTTTTACTTGTTCTAAATCTAAAACTTTATCTTTATCTATTTCTAAAATCCTATATTTTTTCTTTTTGATATTTTTAGGCAATTCTACATCAATAGTTGGATCTACACTAATTAAATTTTTATCTTTAGCATATTGCATAGCTGTTGTAATAACTACTTTTGCAAGTCTTCCTACTGACTCGTATTTTTCGGCAGTGGTGTTATAAAATTTTTGTATGTGTCCTCTATTAATTGTTTCTAAATATAAATTTGTAAAATATGGAATAGCATAGTTTTGTACTACATTTCTATATGACATATAACTATTATATGTAATATTAGGTCTCATAACTTTTTCCAACCAGTAATTAATATAATCTTTAAATTTTATTTTTGGAATAACTACAAAAGTATGATTTTCTAGTTGTACTATTTTTTTATTTCTTTCTATTTCGGCATCTTTCTTTTTTTGATGTCCTCCAAATTGTCTTATTTCTTCACTTCCATCATTAAAAAACAGTTTTACTCTAAAGCCATATTTATCCTTTAATTTCATAACAGAAAATATATTATAATTAACATACTTTCTATTTAAAATTGTTTCGTTAAGCATTTATATTCCTTTTTGATATTTTTTAACATATTTTTAGCTGCTTTATAATCATTAAATTGATATATTTTTCTACATACTTTATTATTATTTAGTTCTTTTCTTAATACAACTTTATATTTAGAAGTTTTGTCGTTTTCTTTATATATAAATATATAACTACAACATCTAGTAACTTTAGGTTTCATTTTCTATAATCTCCTCACTAAAGTTATCATTAATAAAATTTAGTATCTTTTGTTTTTCGTCCATAACTTCACAATAATATTCAAATGTAGTATGTATAGATGTATGTCCTAAAAAAGCAGCAATTTTAGCTAGAGTAACTCCACTTTCTATAAGTATAGTGGCACACATATGTCTTAAACTATGTACACTAATTGATGGTAAGCTTAATTCATTACAAATTTTATATAAGACCTTATTTAAGCAACCAGGATAGTGAGGCAAACCATTTTTTTGACAGCTTATGTAATCATTATCTTTATAGTCATACTTTCTTTTGTTTTCTTCAACTAATTCTGCTCTTTTTATAAGTTCTATTTTTATTATTTCGGGAAATTTTAATTTTCTTTTTGATTCTGGAGTTTTTGGAGGAGCTTCTACTAATTTACTACTAACAATCTTGTTATCTTTATATTCAAACTCTAATTTTAATTGCCTATTTATAGATAGGATATTATTTTCAAGATCAAAGTCTTTAAATTTTAATCCATATATTTCTCCTTTGCGTAATCCACAAAATACTCCTAATAATATCTCAAGGTAATAAGAATTATTTTTAACAGTATTTAAAAATCTCTTTAGTTGAAATCTACTAAATATTCTTATATTAGGTTTTTCTCTTATATAAGCTTTTGTTTGTAAAGCAACATTATAATTAATATATCCACCTTTATATGCGTCCTTAAATGCTAAAATTATCATTCCTCTTGCAGCATAACCACTACATTTTGTATATTTTGAAGCTTTTTCTAAAATATCATCTAAATATTCTTTAGTAGTTAATGATACTTTTATGTCATATTCAATATTAGGTAATATTAAACTATTTAGTATGTATAACCCTACCATTTTTGTTTTGCTTTCAATTCTTTCAGAATATATATTATCAAACCAATGTGTTAGATACTCTCTAATTGTAATATCTTTATCCACTGTTATATGAAACTTTTTTAATTCTTCTTCAAACTCTTTTTTATATTTATTATAGCTTTCTATAGCCTCTTCTTCGGTTTTAAATCCTTTTTTCTTACATAATTTAATTTTTCCATTTATATCTATTTTTTTGTATCTATGAGCCCAAGAAGTGTATTCATAAAAAGCTACGCCACTTTTACCTTTAATTATTTTTTTATCACTCACTATATAACATCTCCTAATCTTATAAGTATTTATTTAGCCAATTATCAAATGGTTGTTTTGGAATTTTATATATTTTCCCAAATCTTAGTACTCTAAAAGGCGACTGTTCTTTATAAACTTTGTCTAAAAAGTCATAAAGCCTATTTCTTCCTAATCCTAATATTTTTTGAACTTCTGAAGCACTATAAACTTTTTTCTCTAATTTATCATTCATATTTCAAAGTCCTTTTGATAGAGTCATTTGCTATAGCACTTACAACATACCAAGTATCTTGGCAATTTACGAATGTGCAATTTTTTAATTTATACATTTGACAAATCCTTTTCTGTTATAATAGTTGCGTGATATTTAAAAATTGGTTTTTTATTAAAAGTTTTACTTAAATTAACATTATTTTCTATACAGTTATTAAGAAGAGTATCAACTTTATTTATAGCTTTAGCTTTGCTAGTTTCTTTTACCATCATTTCTGTTATTTCTATTTTCTTAATAGTTATTAAATAATCTTTTGTTATTCTTTTTATATCTGATATTTTCTTATTCATAATTTGTCCTTTCTTTAAAAACAAAAAGTGAGAACTTTTACTAAAGGTATGTTAAGTTCTCACTTTGAATTTATTTAGTTAATACTGATATTGTCTCGCCCTCAGTATAGGAAGTCATTAAATATTGATAGCTAATCAATTCACTGGACTTTCACCATCTTGAGGTCCTCTCAAGACTGCCCCCATTGTTTGTGACTATGGCTA
Source organism: uncultured Bacilli bacterium (assembly GCA_944331955.1). GTDB lineage: Bacteria > Bacillota_I > Bacilli_A > RF39 > UBA660 > Onthousia. The sequence continues at coordinate 33,838 of CALVIY010000008.1, read as the reverse complement.
GGCAGGAGTATCATTATACCTATTATTGATCATTGCAGTTTTAAGAGCCACTTAAAATTTATAGCCAAGTATTTATCGTCAAGCGTACTTGCTAACGTGCTTGTTGTTTTCAACATAATAGGAACGTTTTAATGACTTGATTAAAAGTTGTCAAAGATCAATATTTTGTTTTATACAACAAAATCAGGTGAAAGAGATTTTATCCCTTTCACCTATTTCCTCACTTAAGTCAATTTTTGCAACCTAACTTTTTAAATTTTTTTTCAATTCTTCTAAAGATTTTTTTATACTTTTGCTAACTGCTTGATGACTACACTTTTCAATCAAAGCTATTTCATCTAGTGTCATATCATCAAAATAATACATTTTTAATCTACGCTTTTGTATAGATGATAATTTATTAATAGCTTCTTTTAAATTTTCATGTTCTATTAATTCTTCTACATCTTCTTCAACACTTTTTTGCTTAAGAATAGCACGTTTATTAATTGTTTCTTCACGTAAATCTAAATGTTCTATATGTCTATCAAATTCATTTAGTTGCGATAAATCTATAAGTTCAAACTCATTAAATGCCATATAAATATCTTGGCTAATATATACAATATGTGTAGTGTTCTTATTATCTTTAAAAGTTACTGAATATTTATTATCATTAAGTTGCTCTATTTTATAAGGATTGTCTTTATATTTCCTTCTTTTAGGCAATTTTTCCATTTTTCCTCCAATCGTCTTTTCCAAAACAATTGGAGAAAGGAGGATCTCTACAATTAAAGCAACAAAAAAAATCGGGCTTTATACTCAAAAATAGAGCATAAAACCCGATTAACTTTATATTGAAATTATACGATTTATTATAGTATTTTAAGCAGTATTTCTCCCCCATAGGCACAAACTCCTAAAGCAATGCCTATATTTAATGATTATAGAAATACTGCTTAAAAAATCTTAATCATTATAAAAACTAGCAATAATGTCTAATTGCTAGTTATCACTACTATTACCATTCACCCTACCATTACTCTCTTTACCATCTTATTGCATAGCTTTTGCATTGCTATTGCTATATATAATAATACAAATTAAGAAAATAATAAAGAGTATAGTCAAGGAATAATGATTATTGTTATTATCTTAAAGATTTAACCCAATTTTTCCATTTATAATTAATAAAATAAATTACTCTATCAAAATCATTAGGACGAAAGCAAATATCTTTTGCTACTATTTTATTATTATAATAAATATACCAAACAATATCATCATAAATAGATTTTAGGGCAACATCAAATGTAATATTTTCTTTTATAACATTTATTTTACATTTAATAATACTAACTTCTCTTTCTTCACAACTAGTTAAATTTGTTTTTATATCGTATATTGCAATATTATTATCTTTATAGCTTTTTAAATATTCTATTATATGTTTTACTTTAGTCCTGTTATTCGTTGATAATCCTTGCTTAATTACAACACTATTCTTCACTTTATCTTTAAATTCTAAAATAAATGAGTCAATTTCTTTTATATCATTTTCTTTTATTTCTTTACGCGGTACTGAACTTATTCTATATAAAAGAATAATTTTATCTGAAGTAATATTGCTAAAAGTACTTTTTATAAGCTCATATAATTCAGATGAAGGCAACCTACTATATTTAGATGAATTCCAATTATTAAATCCATCAAACTCTATATAATAAAAAGTTTTAATAGTTATTAACCCAGAAATTATATCAAAAGCTAGTCTATGTACTATGCCAAAATCATTATTATTTTCTCTATAATATCCACCAGCTAATTTATTTATAATACTTTTAAATCTGAAGTTATAATTTTTAACAATTCCATATTTAACTAAATTATATGGAAACAAAATATCCTTTTCAAATAATAAACCAATTTCATAAAACAATCTGTTAAAATAATTTAATATATCAACAACATACTTTATATAGAGAGTATTACTACTCTTTTTAAAAATATGACAATTTTTTCTAATTTCATTATAATCAAAATCATTAAAAAACATAAATAGATAGTCTTTATACATATAGTCGTGCTTAATTATTTCTGATATAAATAAATCTTTTATATCCAATTCATTCTTAATTACATATGTTTGTTTATAATTACAGTCAAAATATAAACTTTCTTTCATTAATTTATTGTTAATATTGTTAATATCTAAACTTGCTAAACAATCATCAATTAATGTTTTTATTTTATTAAAATTATCAGAATTACCATTTAGAATTTTTTCTTTAATGTCATCAATAGAAAATAATTTTTTTATTATTGCAACAATATTATATGAGGTTACACAATTGTAATTGTACAAATACTCTATAAAATTATTAAATGTGATTATTATATTTTTATTTTTTGGCATTTGCATTTCATTATACCTAATGTCTATTGTTTCTTGAACTAATATTGGAAAATATATTTTAGTATTCATGTTATTCGCCCCTTTTTAATGTAAAACTTAATAATGTTTATAGGTATTAATTTTATTAATCTATAACTTTATAATTTTTATATATATAATTTAAAAGTTAAGAAGTGGAGATGATTTAATTGAACTCAATGGAATTAATTGGTCTTAATACTAAATATTACAGATATAAGTTAAAAATTACACAAGAACAATTATCTGATATTAGTAATTTTAAAATTGCTTATATAAGTCTAATTGAAAGTGGTAGAGCTAATATGACCTGTAATAATATTGATCATATTGCCAAGGTTTTAGGAATTGAACCAGCTGATTTATTTAATAAAGAAACTGCAAGGAAAGCTAAATCATTACCTCCTAGAGTAGATATGATTTAGTTTTATTAATTTATACATTTACAATTTATATATTAATATTCTCTTAAAGTTTATCTTATATTTTTTGAAAAGTCAACCGATTTCGGCGAACATTTTGCTTGCCTCTCTGCTAAACTTTTCTTGTATAGGAGGAAAGAGATGAGATTTAAAGAAGCTGTTAGTAAGAGAATATTGGAATTATGCGATAATTATGATTATACACCTAATAGATTAGCAGAATTATCTGCTATACCTCCGACTAACTTAAGACGAATACTTGCAAATGATGTTGAAAACCCTAGTACTTATATTATTTACAAAATATGTAAAACCTTAAAAATTGAAATTAAAGATTTTTTTGACTCTGACTATTTTAGAGAAGACTTTGATGATTAAAAAATTCGTAAGTAGTTATTAATGATTAATGACTACTTTTTATTTATAAAAATTATCTAGCAAAAAAGAATAAGATTTTATTCTTATTAAACTTATTCTTTTATTACTTTATTTTTCTAATTTATTTTCCTTATACCATTTAGCAAAATCGTCTTTTGCTGTTCCCCAAAAACTTGCTTCATATTCATAATCAATATCTCTTAACTCACTTAATGTTTTTGTTTCACCATCTGGTATATAAAATTTATCATGCCATCTTCCTCTTGTTCCTCTTGCTTCTTTTGCAATAGTACCAGTTCCTCCACCAGTAAATACGATTGGATTCTTCCCTGGCTCGCAATATGCAAAACAATGCTCTATTCTTGCCTTTCTATTAGTCTCATTTTTAAAAAGTTCTAAAAACTTATCAATACCAATTTGCTTATCAAAATAAGCATTATATGGTCCTGGAAGACCACCTAGAGCATCAATATATAACCCAGAATCTGATTTTAAAACTGCACATCCTAATTTTTCAGCAGCATATTTAACGCTAAATTTAACTACTTCTTCACAAGTTTTAGCTTGTATTTCAATCACTTCAAAATCTGGATTCATTATTTCTAAATTAAATCCATATTTTTTTCCAAAAAATTCATTTGCCTCCTCAACTTTATGAGGATTTGTTGTTAAGTAAACTAATTTTTCCATTTTTTTATTCTCTCCTTTTTATTATAATAACATATTTTTTTCATTATCTAAACAGTTCTTTAGGTTGTGTATAAATTTTCTATTTGTCTTTCTATCTTGGACTGCTATTCTTATATGTAACCTTTTTCTTTCATCAATTATGGGTACTACAGAAATATCATTATTTGCTAATTTTATCATAAACTTCTCATCAAATGTTGTTTCAGTCATAAGTGTATTAGATTTTGACTCAATGATTTTAATATTTAATTGTTCTAATTCATTTTTTAAATATATTCGTTCTTTTTTTATTAATTCTACATTTTTTAAATAATAATTACTATTTATAACTTTATCTGCTAATATACATGATAATCCAGAAAATTCATTAACAGTTGTTAATTTTAAGTATTTATTTTTAAACGTTTTAGAACACACCATATAACCTATTCGCATATTTGCTAATCCATATGCTTTAGAAAAACCTTTCAGTATTATAAGATTACTGGGAAATTTTTTTGATATTAAACTTTCTTCATTTGAATATTCTAAATTTGATTCATCTATTATTATATAAGTTTTTTTATGGCGATTAGCAAAATTAATAATATCTTTATTCTTTAATAATATACCAGTTGGATTATTTGGATTACATATATAAACTAATTTTGTATTATTATCTATTGAATAATCCATATTTTCTAAACTAATTTGATAATTATCTTTTAGATAAACTCTTTTAGTTTCAGAGCCTAATGAACTAACTGCATACTCCGCTTGATTAAATGTAAGATAGCTCGTTACCAAATTACCTTTATCTTTTGAAAAAAGGACTTTTATAATATTTTGTATTAATCCATTTGTCCCTGATCCTAATATTATTGATTTAGAAGATAGATCTACTTTATATTTTTTAGCAATACTATCAATTAATTTATTTATTTCTTTACTGCTTGGATATTTATCATATTCATATTTATATACAAATTTAAATGGATATTTATATAAATATTTACCCGAAAGTGTCATATCTATATTTTTTGACTCAAGATGTGAGTAATCATCTAAATAATCTCTTTTAGATTTACAATATACTTTTTTCATAACTAACTCTCTTTTTGTAATAATAATGAATACACATTTCTTTTTCCACCATTACCAACATCAGTTATATGCTCATCAATTTTTTTAATAATTTTGAAATTATTATGTTCAACATATTCTATAATTTTTTTCTTTGATAAAAGTACCATAGGTGGTCTGTTTTTAATATTATATAAATATCCAGAATTGTGAATTAAATCATCTGTTATTACATCATTTGTAAAAATTGATAAAATAATCATTCCATTTTTTCGTAAAATTCTATTCATTTCGGAAAATGCTTTTTCTATTTCATTTAATGTAGTTGCATTATGGAGAACACCTATTGATAATATTAAATCAAAGCTTTCATTTTTTAATGGTAAATTATCAAAACTAGCATTAATAAATTCTATATTATATTCTTTAAGACTATTTGCCATATTTGTATATTTATCAACTGCTATTACTTGAGTTCCCTTTTTCTTTAAATATTTAGAATATCTTCCCCCACCACAGCCAATATCTATACATTTTACATTTTTATTTATAATACTATCTATAACATCAGTAATATATTTTGAAGGCTTTCTATCAGCAAAAGATGTCGCAACTTCCTGTTTATTCCAGTAGTCAAAATCAGTTGATAATTTATAATTATCTATTCTGTAAATATTATTATATATTTCTGCTTCGATAACTTTCATATCTAAATTTTCCATATATTCTTTACAATAGTGGAAGTCTTTGTCATTTGTTGTTATTGCAAAGAACGCTGGTCCTACTGAAGATAAAGTTAAAAAGTCACATCTTTTTTCTTCATATAAAACTCTTAATTTATTTGCTAAATCCACCATTTTTTCATAAACAAATGAACAATTTTCTATACTTCCCATATCAAACCTATATTTAAAAACAATATCTGATAAATCTTTAATTTCACCATTTACCATTCCAGGTAATGACTTATGTAATAGATGGTATGCTATATCTTTTGAATACTTTTCTCCAGTTTCTTTAAACTTCCATAAATTTTCTTCTTCTTTTTTCATTAAAACATCTGCATTTTGTTCTTTAAAGTCTTTAGGTAATGCTATAAGTATTTTTGCATTATATTTCATTTTTGCAATAGTAGTAGATTTACCTGCTATTATAATAATTCCTGCTTCTGTTAATCCTCCTGTTGCTCCACCACCAATACATTGTACCATTTTTAAATCATTTTCATTATTATCATCTATTTCTTCGCCATGATTGCTTGCTAAATATTTTATGAGGTCTTCATTTGATATAGGGTGTGAAAACATTTCATTAATAGCAGCTGCAACTGCTGAAATTGTTGAACTACTACTACCAAAGCCACAATGTTTGGGTATATCTTTATCATCAACATCTATATATAAACCATTTGTAAAATTAATTACTTTTTTCATTAAATAATAAGCATGTTTTACTAGTACTTTTCTTCTAGTACTGTCGCTTATTTCAACGGAATCATTTTTATTAGTTACCTTAATATACACTTTTATAAATTTATTTGCCGAAACTACAACTTCACCAGGAGTAAAAATCATACTATCGTTGTAACAAACAGCACTCGGATTAATTGCCATTGCATCTAATCTTATAGGATAAGATATAGAAATTTCTTTGTATTGCAATGATTTGTTATTACTTATTTTACCATAAAACTCATTAAAAATATAATCAGCTTTATATATTGGAAATCTTTCTATCATTTTTTTCTCCTTTTAATCTTTATTAATCAATTTCATTTCATCATATAGATTATATAAATATTTTAAATAATTTAAAATGTCTTCTTTATTAGTTATTACTTTTTTAGCAATAGCTTTACAATACCCACATTCATTACAATGCCCAGTACATTTATTAGAAACAAAATATTCAACAAAACCATCTAATTTTTTATTATCAATAAATATGTGTCTAGGGTATTTTCTTTCACATCCAAGTCCTCTAATCTTATATATTTCATTTAATACATCCTCTTTAGTTTTAAATTTTTTATTCATATCTATTTTATAATCACTATTAAAACCTGTAGTCCAGCCATGTCCTTGAATTAAATCTAATAAATTACCATCATAATTTCTATCAGTATATGCTTTTACTCTTTTAACTAACTCATCTGTTGGAAAATCCCTTTCTGTTAATTTAAAATGTTCTATACCGATTTCTTCGTAATACTTTATATCTTCTGGTCTAACCCAAGGAGACTTTATATATTCATATTCATTATCTAATTGATGTTTTTGACATGTTAATAAACACCAATCTACATATTTATTATTATCATCATAACAATTAGAAGCATGAGATAATGCAGATGTATGTGTGTATATATAAGGACAATTTTTTATACAACTATTAGTAACTAATATTTCTATTTTAGATTTTTTTAAATGATCTACCATGTATTTTAGTGTTTTAAAATCTCTATTGATTTTAACAAAATCAACACATATTATATCTGCTCCCATATCTTCCCAAAATTTTGCTTTTTCATAATTATCAACACAAGCAAATGTCGAAATTCTAACAGTAAACCTATTAAAATTTTTCTTTATTAATTTAAGTATAAAAGGATTAGTAACAGTCAAAGCATTTACACCAATACTAGATAAATATGTTAAAAAATTTAAAAACTCTTTTTGCCATTTTTCAGACTGTTCATGATTAGATAGGCAACTACCATTTAATAAATAGTTAAATTTAAAACCTGCATTTCTTACTTTTTTTACATGTTCCTCTAATCTTTTTTTAGACACATCTTTTAAAGTATTATCAGGTCTTCCTCCACCTAGTATATCTTCTTTCATTTTTCCATATACTTCATATATTGGATAACCTTTTATTTTATCAATAAGCTCATCATCAAAATTAGTTGCTAATGAAATCTTCATTATCTTTCTCCTTTTATTAATATTTTTCTTTTTACTATATCTATTGTTTTATCATCATTATTTATTCTATGTGCAAAAAGGCAAGTATCTTGATGTTCGAAGACATAGTCTCTTATGTTATATAGACCAGCTTTAATTTCCTCAAGAAGTTTCTTTTCAAATTCTAAATCTGATAATTTTATACATTCTCTTGTTTCATAATTAGTTTTTAAAAGTACAAATGGAGACTCTAAATAAATAATACTAGGTAATGATATTGAAAAATGTTTAGATATATACATTATACCTTCTAAACTTCTATTACCTGTTATCACAATATTAGATGAACTATTTTTTAAGTTTTGCTCCATTTCTTGACATAAAATTTGATTAGTAAAATCTACGCCATATTTTTCCTCTCCTGATAATATCCAATTTTTAAAACTACTATCAGTATTTGATTTAGCATATAATGATCTTATCATAGGACCAGTATCAAAATGGGTTAAATCAATTTCTTTTTTTAATTCATTTACTAAAAATGTTTTTCCAACTCCATGATGACCTGCAATAAAATGAATATTATTCATATCTTTCTCCTTTTATTTTTTTACTTTATTAAGAACTTTGGTTTCTTGCTTTTCTTCATTTAATACTTTTTCATTTATTCTTACATCAAATGAATTACCATTAACTTTATATTTAACTACTTCCCCTATTGGTTTTAAATATATAGCTTGTCCTAATGGGCTATTAATTGAAACTATATTATAGTCCTCATCTTTACTAAAAGCTTCTGTACCAGATAATTTATAAATATCTGTTTCTTCATCATCTTCTCCAAAAATCAAAGTCAAAGATAAAACATCACCAATATCCACAACATTTTCATTATCCTGTTTGTCAACAATAATTGCATTTTTTAGTCTTTCTTGTTTTGTTTGTAAGTCTCCACTTAATAATCTTTCTTGTCTTTCCATTTCTTCAAAATCAAAATTATCATGCCATCCATCACCAGCACTTGAAGAATAAGAATCACCTCTTGTTTTTCTGTGTTCTCTTAACTTTCTATCAGCTTCTTCAACTTCTTCTAATAATTTTTGATAACCTTTCTTATCAACATAAAATTCATTCATTTTTTCCTCTCCTCCCATAATATATAAATAAAAAGGGGCTAATTATCCCTTTGTGAGATATTAGCCCTTATTTGCAAGTTGATAAATAACATCTCACAAATAACTAATTCGTATAATATAGCTTAGTTAACACTTTGTCAATAAAATCTATATTTTTTTGTTAATTATTTGTTTTTTAAGCTTTTAATTATTTCTTCTTGTTCTTCTATTTTAGATTTAAGTTCCTTTAAATAGTCTTTTTCTACAACAGTATATTTATCATAATTAGGTCGTGATTTTCTACTTTCTACTATTGCAAAATAGATTAAAATAATTCCACTTATAAATGCAAATGCAAGCATTACAATATAAGCGATATTTATAGGTATTGATATAAATTCACTAAACGAATTATAACTTTTAATATTACCTTTACTTATAAAAATAGTATCAACAATAATAAATATCAAAGATAACATCATACCTAATAATAAAATTTTCATTACTGTAATGATAATATCAATTTTTTTATTCTTCATTTTACTCCTTTTTGTTCTAATAAAATATGAAATATGTTTACATACTAATAAAGAACAGCTACAAAAATAGTATAAAACATAGATTGTAATTTTTCAAGATTAAAACAGGGCTAATGCCCTAGGGACTTATTTAACTATTTGGCCTATACTTTTTTCATAAAAGGAGGAAACGCAAATGACTAGCCAAGAAATATTAGCTATCAATTTAAAATACTATAGATTCCTCTTAAATATGACACAAGAAGAATTTGCACACTCGACCCATACTGACTTAAAATATTATATAGAAATGGAAAATGCACATAAAAAGCCATCTATTGTAATGTTAGATAAATTAGCTTCTGAAATTAACAGACTTGCTAATAAAAATATTGTAAGCAGTAGTGATCTTATTACATATTTTCCAGAGCATAAAATAAATAAACGTAGAGTTGATAAAAAATAACTCTACGTTTTTTGACAAAATACTATTTATTGATAATCTTACCATTATCCACTCTATATATTATATCGCACAATTCATTAATATCCTCTTTAATATGAGTTGCAATTATAATAAGTTTGCCTTTTTTCTTTTCATCTAATAAAAGCTTCCTTATTTTTTTTACACTTTCTTCTTCTAAACCGTTAAACGGTTCGTCAAAAATCATAATATCAGGATTTTCCATCAAAACTTGAGCAATACCCAATTTTTGCTTCATACCTAAAGAATATTTTTTAAACTTTTTATCTTTTTCTTCTAGTAAATTTACTTTTTCTAAAGTATTTAATATTTCCTTATCACCTATCACTTCATTAATAGAAGCTAACATTTTTAAATTTTCATAGCCAGTTAAATCTGGTAAATAGTTGGGTCTTTCTATTAAAGCAGCTGTTTTTTTAGGAAAAGTATTATTTTTATAAATATCTTCCCCTCCGACTTTTACATAACCTTTATCAGGCTTTACAAAACCACAAATTGTTTTTAAAAGCATACTTTTACCACTACCATTTCTTCCTACAAGACCATATATTTTCCCACTATCTAAAGATAATGAAACATCATTTAACACTAGTTCTTTGTCTAACTTTTTTGTTACATCTTTTACTTCAATTTTCATTTTTCCATTTCTCCTCTCATAACTAAATTATTATCCTTTAAGTAAATATTAATTAATATTAACACAACATTAATTGTTAAAAGTATTAAAAGTATTATGTAGTTATTTAATGATGATGTCAAACTATATATATAAATTATAGATTTTGTCTTAAATAAAAGACCTACTAGTAAGATTAAAAACATAAGAATACTACCGTAGTTACCAGTAAACTTAATAATTAATAAATATATAAACTGCATAGCTAATTTAGATAAATATATGATTATTAAAGTTATTATTCCTATCTCTACATTTGTATTAACTACAAAAGAATATATTAATAGTAGAGTGATAGTAATTAGAGAGATTATAAAATCAATGATACAATTGCTTATTATATTAGCAGTAATCCATTTTTTATAACTTATTCTTAAGAAGATAGCTTCTTTGCATTTAAATATGTCATAACTATATAAATAATATGTATAAAGTAGATAAATTGAATTAATAACCAATGTAAGGCTAATAAGAAGAAATGTTCCTACAGTATTATCTACTCCACTTATTATATAAATAAAATTATTATCAAAATATTTTAATGAATTATATTGGGTAAAAAAGAAAATACATATACAAAGCATTGCTAAAATTAAATACCATATTTTGGATAAAAAAATTAATAAATTTCTTTTAATAAGTAACAACATATTTATATCCCTATATCAACCTTTTTTATTTTCTTTCTAACCCCAAAATATAATAATGATATAACTAATGAAAAATAAATAAGTCCATACCCTATTAAAATCCATAAACTATTAGTTAATGTGTATCCATGTGACTGAAAGCCAGGATTAAAAATATCTAATATAATAATGCCTGTTGGATACATTCTATCCCCAAAAAATATAAGCGTTAAAAGGGCTATTAGAAATATTGCTACAACACCTTGCTTTTTAAAACTAATCTGAAGTAATAAAGTAAGCAAGCCTATAATAACAACAGTACCAAAAATTTTTATTGTTTCTATAATAAATATAATAAAATCGTTGACATTATAATTAAGTTCATTTGTTATTTTAAAATCACTATGTGTAATAATGTTACAACAAATTAATAACATAATAATAATCTGTATGAATAAAAGCATTGCCATAACTAACATGGTAACAACAGATATACTAACATACTTCTTTCTTGAACTCATACGTAAAAGTAAACTATAATTTTTATTTATATATTGATATGCTAGATAAAACATAGCAACAAAACTTGGATATAATATAACTACAAGAAATATTTTATTAGTAAAAGATGAAATTAGCATTTGTTCGTAATTTAATCCAGAAAACTGGCAAGTAATAAAGAATATTCCCATAAAAAGATATACTAAAATAGCTTTATATTCCCAAGTATTCCACATATAATCACATACATTTTTAATAAAACTACTCAAAATCTCGCACCACCTGTTCTTTATTTCTATAAATGAAGAGTACAATTAAAGTTGTTATAATAGAAAGAACTCCCATATTTATCAAAGCATTATATACTGTTGATTGAACCATATATCCTTCGTATATATTAAATAAATATAGATGGTCAACGATTACATTATTTTTAATGATACTACTAAGTAAAGAACTTATATTACTTATAACATAGTTTATTACATTGACTAAAGCAAATGATAAAATAATAGATACAGTCATTTTTTTAGTGATTCTTAATACAATAAGACTAATATTAGAAATAACAAGCACATACAATATCAAAGCAATATGCACTAAAAAAACGTATAAGAATGGATTGGAGACACCTTCATAATCGAAGCTTATATAAACATCATAGAAACTAATATTTGGTATATCTGTTGGAAATAGACATAATCCTAAAATAAATACAATTACTGAAATAAATAAAAATAGGAAAAGTGCTTTTAAATAAGAACATAAAAATTCCTTTATAATTGTCTTTCTATAACTTTGTCTTAATAATAAGTCTTTAAAATAGCTACCTTTAAATTTATAAAATATATTTCCAATAGATAAAAGAGCAATTATAAAGGGACTCAAAAACATTATGATACTACCACCATTGTAATACATAGTATGTCGCCAAAAACTAAAACAATTCACTAATTCTGGAAAAGAGGCATCTACCTTTCCAGTTGTATAATACATAAAATCACATATATTATATATAATAAAAATAAAAATAATAACAAATGATATAATAAACTCTTTAGATCTAAAATACTCTTTTAATTTTAACATAAAACCTCCATAATAAGCAAACAACTTATGAATTTATTTTAATTAACGATCGTTAGTTAGTAACCAAGTTCCAGTTTTTAATGTTGTTGTTTTAGTATAATACCAACGTGAATCAATTTGTAAACTAAAACTACCACTACTGAAAGTATATGTTGGGTTAGTACTAAGAAGAGTATTGCTACCACTTTTTAATACTTTCCAATTTGAGCGCTGTGTTGGATCATATTTTATGATTCTTGCATCCAATTCATCTCCACTAGGATCAATAGATACTCTTTTAACCATGTTATACTCATAACCCATCTGTGCAGCACCTAGTGAAACTCTAGGAGTTGTAAAGCTACCATTATGTGCTGGTATCCTCGTACCATCTAAAACTCTGATAGTGGTATCAGCAAAAACATTACCTACACTAGTTATTGCTGTAATACCTAAAAGTACAAATAAAATTTTAAAATTTTTCATTTTTCTACCTCCTATTTTTACTAAAATTACTACCTTTACCATAAGTTGTTTACCTATTTTTATTTTAGCACTTTACTTTACCATTGAAAATACACAATCGACCAAAAGCCGTATTTTGTCATATTCCTACCTTTTGTGACATTATATGCGCTTTTTTTGACAAAATTATTTTATTTAATCTCTAAAATGCTAAAAATATTATACTATAAAAATAAGAAATTTTTATTAAATAATTTAAATCACTTTAAAAAAATTAAATTTAGAGGTTTTACTAACTTCATAAGCAAACCACATATTAGTATTATTAGAGCCTGGATCAATCATAAATACATTATTATCTTCTACACTATTTACTGCAACCCAATGTTGATTACCTGGTGTAGCTCCTTTGACTTCTACTGTAAGATAATAACCCATATCAAAATACTGCTTAATTAATGAGTACTTTTCTTCTTGGGTTTTATTTTGTAAACTAATCTGCCCTTTATACTTAAATCCAGAGACTACCTTATTAATTGTACTATATTGCAGATTTCCATTACTATCAAAACCATTATTCCTATTTAATGCTTCAACAAAAGTCCCAGGATTAAAAGGTTTAATCGGATTATCAATTCCAGATTTCTCTATTAATATAGCAATGGATGTAACTAAACAACCAGTATCAGATATAGTATTATCTGTGTTGCCGATTTTAATATTAGACCACGAAGCACCATATTGTCGCCAATTAATATATTCTCCACCACCATTACTTTGAACTCCATATATAACTCCACTCCAAAGAGAGTCATATTCTTCACTAGAAAGTTCTGTTATTTGACTAATTTGTGCTGGATTAAGAGCATATTCTACTTCATCTGCTCTGCTGTTTTAGAGTTTATAGTAACTCGAAGAACTCTTTTTGTAACTTCTTTCGGTGCCTCTAATTTATTTGTACCTTGCTCTATTACTATTTCTTCATTTACTACAAATGTTAAACTATTCATATCCCAAAATATTTGTTTTAAAGCCATTCTTTTAGCATTATCCATTGTTACAACTTCTTGTTTATACACCCCACCAGTTTGCTTTACTGCATATATAAGTAATATATCTTTCCATGATGCCATATTACCTTCTAGTACATAATCATCATGAGGATTTTGATTTTGTATTTCTTGTAATCTATTATAGAATTCATTATTACATTCTGACACAACACTACTAGTAGTTATTGCATTTTTTCTGTTGCTTCTCTTCCAAAAAAAATGCCAAAAACAGAAGTTAGTAATAAGCCTATTAAGCATATAACTATAATTATCATTAAAATAATCCAGCCTCCTGCTATTAAAGCAGTTATTAATGCTTTAGTCCCCATCAAAACTGCCCTCACTGATTTAAAAAATATTTGTCCTAATCTCTTTACTGTACCAGCTTTATTATTAACTTTTGTCATATGTAAATTTTTTTGTAAAGCTGTTACTCTTTGCCTTTTCATTAAATTAAACGCTTTATTTTGAGTTAAAGCACCATTTTTCGTTTTTAAAGACTTAATTTTTAAATTATTTGATATAGTCTTAATTTTTCTTTTTTTAATAGCTTTAGCTTTTATATCTTTTATTTTTGTTTTAGCTTTTTTAATATTATTTTTAGTATCAACTACAGATTTATTACCTATAGTAATTGCACTATCTGTATTAATATTCCTGTCTTGTATATAACATTCCATTAGGGAAGCTAATGTAGGAATATTATCAGTATCATGCACTCCCATATAGGTAGTTAAATCTCCTTGAGGATCTGCATCTACAAGAAGTACCTTCTTTCCCTCTTGTGCTAATGCTACTCCCAAATTAAAAGTGGTAGTAGTTTTACCTACTCCACCCTTTTGATTAGCAATAGCAATTACCTCGCATTTATCCATTCACTCTCTCCTTTCTTATAATATTAGTTTTGTTATACGAAGGATTCATTTATGCTATGTTTTAGGACACAAATGAATACACTATTCGGCCACATATTTATGTTTTTTTATCTAATTTTACTATGTTTTATTTAAGTATTAAGAAAGGACAAAACGTTATAAAAAAAGGGAAAATAACACATATTTATTTTTCTAATCATAATATGATACAAAGTACTCTACATTATTCTCTGGGAATAATTCTTTCATTTCACTATAAAGTTGACCTGCTAGTGTCTTATTATGTGCTAGTATTAAAGTTGGTTTATTGACTTCTTTAATAACATTTGCCATAGTAAAAGTTTTACCTGTTCCTGTCGCACCTAATAAAACTTGTTCTTTTTTTCCTTCTTTAATTCCTTCTACTAATTCTTTTATTGCCTCTGGTTGGTCTCCACTTGGCTTAAATTTTGATACTAATTTGAACATAGGTATCACTCCTCGCAAGTATTATATCATTAAATCATATACAGACAAAGAAATTTGTATATTAAAACTTTTTTTATCTACTTTTAGTTGGTATAATATAGCCAAAGGAGAACGGTTATGAAAAAAATAGTTATTTTAATAATAGTTATTTCTATAATAACTATTATCTCTACTACTAGTATTTTACTTTTATCAAGACCTGATAAAAATACTGAACGTATCAATTCTACACTTTATCAAAGATTTCAAAATCCTACTTATAGTTTTAAGGGTAAAAGTAATAACTTTGTATTTAAAGTAGGTAGAGTCTATCTTTCTAGCAGTGAAAACAGAATTTATTTAGATGACTTTAGACAAACAAAGGAAATAGATGGTATTGAATCTTTATATCTTCATATTTACTTTAATAATGAATTAAGTGGTACTTATCTTAATACTGATAAGTTAAACAATTTAAATAATACTTTTGATAGTCTTTCTTTTTATGAAGGTAAAATCTGTCCTAATAACAATGGAGAATGTCTTTATAGTCCTTTTGAAAATGCTACTAAGGATAACTTTAAAGATGGTACTAAAGTTGTAATAGAATATTGTTTGGATAATAAAACATGTAAGGAAGAAGAATTTAAGTTAAATTATGAATAAAGAACTTTAGTTTTGGATTAAAGTTCTTTTATTTACATCCCTATTAAATCAAAGTTAATAGGATCTTCTTTAAGCAATTCAATAATATTAGTATTAGAGTATTTTTCTATTCTCATCTTTATAGAGTTAACATCATCATAAAATAAATTAGGTTTAGTAATTATAATATCTTTAATATTAGTAAGTCCTAATGATAAGAAGTAATCTATTATAGATGATACTCTTTCTTCATTTAACTCTAATTCTAGTTTATCATCTTCATCTATAGAGTTAATAATATCTTTTATATCTTCATTAGTTAAATTATATTTTGTTAGATAATCCATTATCATATTCACCTCTTCCTTTTACTACGGCTTTAATTGTATTAAATGTTTTTTCATCAAGGTACATTCCTCTAGTAACTGAATATAGTAAAGCATTATCATCTATAATCCCTTTTTCTTTTAAGGCACTATAGCACCTTAGTACTTTTAACCTAGAAATTATCTCATTACCTATTTTATATTGATATGGGTTGTTATCAACTCTATACTGTTCTTCTAATACTTTTATTTTTTCATCTGTTAAAATATCATCTTGATAAGTAATAGGATTTTCTTTTGTAATTATTTCTTCATAATAGTTTGCATTAGAAATATATTTATCATCCATTTGATTTATAAAATTCTCTTGTTTAAAAGTTTCTATTTCAACATCACTACATAATTTATAACCAAACTTGGTAGGACTTTTTGTAGTTAAACATCTATCTAATCCTGAACTTCTTGCTTTTGAAAAAATTAATTTATAATACTCCTCAGTTGTTTTTTCTCTTTTTAGCATATAAAGTAAAGCATAATTTTCTTCACGCATTAATTGAATAACAGATGGATGTAAGAGTGTATAATTATTACTAGAACTATGTAATAAGCCAATTTCAATTAATTTATCACATTTATCTGCTACTTTATAAAATGCAAGGGCAGATGGAATAATAGTAGAAATGTCTTTTTCATTAAAGAAACCATATAATTTATAAGTATTGATATTCTCTATTATTTTTTCTTTTGGTGTTTGTAAAAGCTTTAGATTAGTCTTATTAGAAAGTGAAACATTAAGACCTAAATTAGTTAAGAATTCTTCATTTGTCATAATCTCTTCATAAGAAATTCTATTAGAGTAGCTTCTTAATTTATTATTTTGAGTATTTCTACTAGTTTTTGCTGGAGTTTTATGTCTAGTTATAGTTTTTCTTGGCAAATTATTTACCCAGATACTTGGTATTTCAAAAAGTGGTGTAAATAGGGCTTTACGTTCTTTTAAATCTTCATAGCGGTTACTAATAGTATTCTTATTACTATATAATACAATTGTTAATAAAGCTCCTTTAGAGAATTTATCTAGTATATGTTTACTATCTAAATATTCTAGTATTTCTTTTGTATTATTTAAGTCTATATTTCTAGATATTTCTTCTTTATTTTTATCAATATAAGAAAACATATCTTCTTTAAAATTAAAACTTCTAAAATATTCTTTAACTTCTTCAATACTAGTAGTTGTTACTATTTTTTTATTATGATTTTCTATATTTTCGTTATATTCAATTATACTCTTTAATAAGTCTATCTTAAGTTTAGATGATGTGTTTTTATCATCAAAGATTATAGATAAGTTTTTAAAGTCTTCTAAATTAAGAAGACTATAATCATCTTCAGCGGTTACTTTTTCATGTAAGTATTCTAAATTTAAAATAGATTCTTCAATCTTTGATACTTCTTCTTTATTATTATTTGTTTTTTCTTCTTCCTCTTTAACTGTTTTTATTAATAATTCTTGTTTGTCTTCTAATTCTTTAAGTATATTTTTTATTAATTCTAGTTGGGTTACAGTTAAATTAACTGGTAAATTAGCATCATATTTAGCTTTTAAGACTAGTTGAACATTTTTTAAATCTTGTTCTTTAAGAGAAATATAATTACTTATATCTTGATAGTTTAAATCTTTAAAATTCTTAAACTCTTTACTTAATAAACTAATTAAAGTATTAAGTTTATTTATTTCATTCTTTAAAGATTCAATATTATTTTTATCTTTTTCTTGATTAAGACTATTATAAGTTTCGTATAATTCATCAACTTTTGATTTTATAATTTCTGCTAATGTCATAATAACACCTACCATTCTCTTAATATTCGATATGTTTCTAAGTAAAAGGAGAAATCTTTAATTCTTGTTTGGAAATTAGAAATAAATTCATTAGGACTTATACCTAATATAAAAGATAATTCTTCTAAACTAATATCTTTTTCTCTAATTAGAGCGATACAATCATTTTTTATATTAAAAAATAAGTTATCTAGTTTTTCTTCTACCATTATCTATGTTCATCTCCTTTTACTTCTACATTAGTTTTAAATTGTTCAAAAAACTCTTGTTGGTGATTTATAAAGTTTGTATTTTTATTTTCTATATTACTTAAAGTGCTTTCAATAAGATTATCATAGTTTTGAGCGATACTATTAGACTCATCAAAAATGTCATTTAAATGAGCGAAAGTTATTACTAATACTTGATTATCTTTAGTTCTTATATAAGAAACGCACATATTAGAACTTTTATTAACATATATATCAAACAAATTTCTTCTTGACTGTAATTTGGTATGATGTTTTCCTTTTTCATAGTCATGGATGCTTTTTTCAAACTTTTCTATAAGAGACTTACAACGTTTTTTATCTTCTTTATTAAACTTATCTAATTGGAAAAAAGGATTATTATTTTCATCTAGTAAGAAATATATATCATCTGTTTCCTTTTCTTCTTCTTTTATATCTTCTGTTAAAGTTGTATCTACTTGTTGAGCTTTACTATATTGTTCTTTTAATTCATTAAAATAAAACTCTATATCTTCTAGGGATGCATTTGGCTTTTTAAATAGTGTTTCTAATTCTTGTTTTGCTTCAAGCATATCTATAAGTAAAATTGTCATAGTAATATTTTTGTATTCAAAATCTTTTATATCAAGATAAGGTGACTCTGTTGATTGTTTTTCTTTTTGTTTTTTTATAATTTGATCCATTTGTTTAATATAATTAAGATCTTTAGATGTTTTACCATCAATTAAATAATAGTTTTTACTTATTAAAGAATCTATTTCTTCTTTTACTTTTGAATATGACGCCTTTAAGTTTGTTATTTTTTCTTTTTCTTCTTCATTTTCTATAGGAAATAATATTTCTGGTTCAATAAGAGGCTCTTTTTCTTCTTTCTTTTCTTCTTTAAAGGTTCCTTTCATACAACTTTCATAGGCAAGATCTTTTAATATACTTATTTTTTCTTCATCTGTTATATTAGTTTTTAAGATAAAAGATACTTTTGTACTTAGACTATTTTCATTTAAATCTGTTATCGTATGTTCAATTCTTTTAATTTGTGATTTATATTCTTCTTTTTTATCAATACATTCTTTGACTTTATCATTTTTTAAAATATTATTTAAAGCAATAGTTACTTGTTCTATTTCTAAAGCATTATTATTTAAAAAGAAATTAATAATTTGTAAATTAGAACTTAATTCAGGAAAAAAATGAAGTATTAATTTTTGTTGTTCTAATAGATTATATACATATTCTTTTATATTATCTCTTGGCATGCTTAAAACATTAGCGGTATCTAATATTTTTTTATAATTATTAAGTTCATTTTTTAATGATTGTAATTGTTCTTCTAATAGTTTTTCATATTTTTCTTTTGACTCCATGACCATTCTCCTTTATTTATAAGCACTAAAAAGAACAGAATATTTTATCCTGTTCTAAGATATTATGAAAGAAAGTAATTTTACTATTACTTTTTCTTTTACTAAAACTGCCCCCACAGGTAACAGGTTGTAAACATGAGTAATCCATAATTTTCCTTCTTTCTTTTTCTACACTAATAATAGCATAATACATTTTTACTTACAATATTTACTTATTTTTTGTTAATTAAAATATTGATATCCGAAAGCTATATAAATTTAAATTTGGATATCCGAAATAAATAATGCCCATATACATTGACCTATAGTACAATATTTTTGTTCAGAAAATTATGTATGGAGGTATATATATGGGTCGTAATTATTCTAACAAAAATTTAACTATTTTAGAACTAGGTAATATTGAATTTTACTTATTTTTACTTTTTAATGGCGATTATTTCTATATTAAATTCATCACAGATTTTTTTTTAGAGTTTTAATATTATAATTGTATGAACCGCTTTCATATGCTTGAACAGTTCTTTCTCCTTTTCCGATTCTGTTAGCAAATTGTTTTTGAGTTGTTTCTGTCCATTCTCTAATGATTCTTATAAAGTCATTGGGAGCATAGTCATTTAATCTTACTTTCATTTTATCACCTTAGTATAGTAATTATTTTTCAATATTTTTTAATTAAGTTATAATTATCTTAACATGACATTATAATAACAGACTTTATATCTTAAGACAATATTAAAAAGCATAGGGAAAACCTATGCTTTAATTATCTACCGTTCCACCAAACTCTAAGTCCTGATGGGAATCCTATATATTGTCTTGGATTGATTGTACTTTTTTGATATGTTGACCAAGTACAACCACCTCCGGCGTGCCAATCGCAAGTTGTTAATTCTAAATGTAAATGAGCACCAGTTGAGTTACCAGTATTACCCATTCTTCCTATTAATGTATCTGGAGTTACTACATCGCCTACATTTACATACCATGCTGATAAATGGGCATATGTCGAATAAATATATTTACCATTAACATTGTGTCTTATTTTTAATACTAAGGCTCCGGCACTATCATAGTATTTAGCGAAAACAACACCGCTTGCTACTGGATATATTTCAATGGTCTTATTAGTATTTGATAAGTCTATTCCTAAATGTCCAGCATTCATCCAGTTTTGAGTAACATAACCACTCATCATTGGACGATAAAATCCTGATGCAGATGGAACTGAGTTTCCATTAACTCTCATTTCACAAGAGTTTATATCTTCATTTTCTCCACAACCTAGTTTTTTGTAATATGCTAGTTGTTTTTCTGCTTCTCTTTTTTGTTGCTCAACAGTTGGCATTGCATCTTTAATAGAAGCTGTTTCAGCATTTATCTTTTCTTGTTCTGCTTCTAATTCTTTTGTTAAATTTTCTAATTCTGTATTTTTAGTAGCTAGTTCTTCTTTTCTTACTTTATTATCTTCTATTAATTGAGTTAATTCATCCATAATTTGATCATTATACTCTGTTAATTGTTCAACAACAGCCATACGATAAACCATATCTGTAACATCTGTTGCACCGAAGATATACTCTAAATAAGCATTTTCTCCTTCACTTACTTGAATATATTGAAATAAAGATTTACTCTGTTCACTTTTTTCTGCTATTTCAACATTTGATTCTTTTATTTCTTGTTCAAGTACTGCTGTTTCATTTTGAATTGCACTTATTTGACTTTCTATATCGGCAATTTTTTTCTTAATTTCGGCAACTTCAGCATCATTGGCAGCGATTTGATTATTTTTACTCTCTAAATCGGCAGTAAACTTATTTACTTCATCTTCTAATTGTTTTAATGTTTTAGCACTAGTATTAACTGGTACTAAAAACACTGCTAATAATATCAGTAATATTATAGAACTTATTTTCTTCAATTAATAACACCTCCAATTATATTCTTTTTATTAATAATCTATACTTTTAGATATTTTCTAACAGCAGAAGCTGAACCTATCATACCTACGATTATACCAATTACTAGGACAATACCTGATACCATGTAAATAAATGGTTCTGGTTCAATTAAGGTAATCATTCTACTATAAAGATATCCATCAAAATGATTATATAAGGCAATATATCCAAAACATACTACTAGTATTGGAATAATGGAACCAAATAGTCCTAGTACCATACCTTCGATTATGAATGGTGTTTTTATAGTAAAGTTACTAGCACCAACTAATCTCATTATAGATATTTCTCTTTTTCTTGAAAAGATTGCTAATTTAATTGTATTTATAATTAAGAATACTGTTACAAGAATTAGGGCTATTACCATTCCATATGATACTTTTTGAGCAGCAGCAAAGGCTTCTATTAAGTTATCTACCATTCCTTCACCATATTTTACACTACTAACTTTATCTATTCTATCTATTCTTTTAGCTGTATCTGCTATTTTTTCAACTACTTTTACTTTTACTTGAAATGTATCTTTTAAAGGATTATCTTCATCACTCCAAGTACTCATAACTTCATCAAAGACATCACTTTCTTTACTCATTTCTTCTTTTACTGCTGATTTACTTTGATATGTTAAACTTTCTACATTACTCATATTTTCTAGTTTTTCTCTTATGTCTGTTACTTCTTCTTCAGTTGTATCTGTATCAAGGAAAACAATAATAGTTAAATCTTTCTCCATTTCTGTAGTGAAGTTTTCAACATTAAAACTGATAATAATTGATACGGCAACGATGATAAGAGTAATAGTTATACATGAGATTGATGCTAAGGAAAGACTGAAATTTCTAAAGACACTTTTAAAGGCATCTCTAATACTTCGTCTTAGGGTTCTAAAAAATTTCATTCTTCATAGCCTCCTTTCTCAAGATGTTTAATAAGTCTACCATCCTTTAAAAGGATTACTTCTTTTTGTAACTTATTAACTATTTCTTTATCATGAGTGGCCATAATTATTGTTGTACCACAAGTTTTATTTATTTCTTCTAAGACTCTTACTATTTCCATACTACGTTCTGGGTCAAGGTTTCCTGTTGGTTCATCGCAAAGAAGAATTCTTGGCTCATTAACTATTGCTCTTGCTATAGCGACACGTTGTTGTTCTCCACCTGATAATTGATCTGGATAATTATGTATTTTAGCTTTTAGTCCTACTAGTTCTAAGGCTTTTAAAACTTTTCTTCTTGTTTCCTGCTTAGTAGCACCTATCGCTTCCATAGTAAAGGCAACGTTTTCATAAACTGTTAATTTAGGTAAGAGACGATAGTCTTGAAAAACAATTCCTAATTTTCTTCTTAATTTATAAACTTTATTATTTCTTAGTTTAGCAACATTAATACCACCAACTATAATTTCTCCGCTAGTAGGTTTCTCTTCACGGTAAAGCATCTTAATAAAAGTACTTTTACCTGAACCTGAACCGCCTATTACAAAGACAAATGATCCTTTTTTTATACTTAGGCTTAAATCATAGATGGCAGTAACACCATTTTTATATTGTTTATTTACATTTTTGACTCTAATTAAATCCATTAACATCATCCTATTCATAGTAAATTATAACATATTTCGGCAGTCTATGTATATAGTAAATTATTGGTAGTTTACAATAAAAAAGAGGATTTATTTTCCTCCTTTAACTTCATAAGCATCTGTTACTACAAAAAAGGCTTTAGGATCTATTTCTTTTATTCCTTCTTTTAGTCTAAAGTAGTCTCTAGTAGGTACAACTGCTAGTAGAACTCTTCTTTTCTTTTCTAAGAATCCTCCTTTAACATCAAAAATTGTAACTGTATGATGTAAATCGTTTATTAAATAATTTCTTACTTCTTTTTCCTTATTAGTAGTTATATAGAATGCTTTATTATTGGAAATTCCTAATATTACTTTATCTATGACAAAACCACTAATATAGATAATTATAAAAGCATAAAGCATCATATTAAATCCAAAGTAAAAACCTCCTATTAAGACAACTATAAAATTAATTACCATGGTTGTTTTTCCTAAAGATATATGAAAATATTTATATACTATTTGACTAATTATATTTAAACCACCATTACTAAAACCGACTTTATACATAAGGCCATTAGTTATTCCTAAAAGTATTCCTATTAAAATACTCATTAAAATTAAGTCGTTTGTATCTATTACAACATATCTTGCTAAAGGTTCTGTTAGAGAAACAAACAAAGGATAAACTAAAGTAGCGATTAGACTTCCTGCTGTTTGGTCAAGTCCTAAAAATATGTAACTTATACCTAGTAAAATTAAAGAGCCTATTAATATTATTAAAGATGGTGATATATCAAAAATATGATTTAATATTATGGCAACACCATTCATTCCTCCTGTTACTAAGTCTGTTGGATATAATAAAAGATTAAATACTAAAGAGGAGATAAATAAACTAAATATTAAAACTCCATATCTATACCATAATTTAGTTTTATCTATTTTTAATACTTTAGACATTACTACGCACCACCTTTTACTTCATAAGAATCCATAGCAACAAAGAAAGCATTTTTATCTATACTATGTATACCTTCTTTTAATTTGTAATATTCTCTTGTAGGTACTACACTCATTAATACAGTTTGATTTTCATTATTATAACCACCAACTGCTTTAAATTCAGTAACACCGTGTTTAAGTTCATTAATAACAAAGTCTTTAACTTCTTTTTCTTTGCTAGTAATTATATAAAATGCTTTAGAATCAGATATTCCTAAGACTACTTTATCTGTTAGAGTAGAAATTAAGTAAAGAATTATTAATGAGTACATTAAATGATTAAAACCAAAGACAAAAGCTCCTATTATGATAATAGTACCATCAGTAAATAACATACTATTTCCAAGACTAATTTTAAATATTTTAGAGACTATCATATTTAGTATATCTGTTCCACCTGTTGAATAACCTGCTCTAAAGATAAGCCCTGCACCTAGACCTTGGAGAACTCCACCAAAGACAGCGATTAGAATCATTTCGCTTTCTTTAAAACTTATATAAGTAGATAAATGTTCTGTTAAACTTACAAAGACTGGGAAAAGAATAGAGCCAAGTATTGTCGCTTTAGTTTTTTCTTTACCCAAAACTAAAAATGATAATATTATTAGGAAAACGTTAGCGACAGAAATAATCATAGAAGGATTAAGACCAAAAAAGTATTTTAATACTAGAGAAAGTCCACTTATTCCTCCTGCTACTAAGTTATTAGGAGACATGAAAAGATTAAAAGCTAATGCTACTAAAAAACAGCCTAAAATAAATTCTAGTAACTCTTTAATTTTAATTTTTTGTTTTACCTTCTTCTTCATTTAGTCCTCCTTTTAGACTACTTTCAATAAAACTATCTAGTTCTCCATCTAGTACTCCTTTAGTATTACTGGTTTCATAATTAGTACGATGATCTTTTACTAAAGAGTATGGATGTAAAATATAACTTCTTATTTGACTACCAAAATCTATATTAGATTGAATACCTTTTTCTTTAGCAAGTTCTTCTTCCTTTTTTTGTTCTTCTAATACATATAACTTACTTTTTAAGACTTGTAAAGCTGTCTCTTTATTTTGAATTTGACTTCTTTCATTTTGACAAGTTACAACTATTTTAGTAGGTAAGTGAGTAATACGTACGGCACTATCTGTTGTATTTACTCCTTGACCTCCGGCCCCTGTTGAACGATAGACATCTATTTTTAAATCTTTTTCACTTACATCTATTTTAATATCTTTAGATATTTCTGGTGTTACATCGATGCTTGCAAAAGAGGTATGACGACGATTAGATGAGTCAAATGGTGATAATCTAACTAGGCGATGAACACCTTTTTCATTTTTTAAATAACCATAAGCATATTCACCTTTTACTTTAAAAGAGACATTCTTAAGTCCTGCTTCTTCACCTGCTTGATAGTCAAGTAGTTCTATTTTAAAGTTCTTTTTTTCACAGTATCTTGTATACATTCTATAAAGCATATTTGCCCAGTCACAGGATTCAGTTCCTCCTGCTCCTGGATGTATTTCAACAATACAGTTATTTTTATCATATGGTTTATTAAAGAGTAGATAAATACTTAAACTTTTTAAATCTTCTTTTATAGTTTTGTTATCTTCTTCAATTGTTTGTAATAGTTCTTTATCACTTTCTTCATCTAGCATTTCTAAAAGTTCTATGGAATCTAATATTTTTTTCTTTAAGTCTATTAACTTAGATGTTCTTTCCTTTAGGCTCTTTAACTCACTTATAACAGTCTCTGCTTTATTAGGATCACTCCAAAAGCCTTCTTTAGTTGTTTCTTTTTCTAACTTCTCTTGTTCTTTAAGTTTATTATCAGTGTCAAAGTGACCTCCATAAACTTAGTATTTCTTCTTTTTCACTTGTTAATTCTCTTAATAATTCATTTTTATTCATTCTTACCAACTCTCTTTATTAGTATTATACAAGATATTTATTTTTATAACAAAATATTTTTTGTATATTTTATAGAAACTTGCATATATTATTAGTGAGGAAGGTTCACTGTTAAGTGTGAAGATCCTCTATATTATAGATTTAGGAGCCAATTTTGGCTCCTTATTTTTTATTATCTAAATATTTTTCTTTATTTATTTCAACTACAATATTACAAGTAAATATTTTTATAACAAAAGACTTCACGAAGAAGCCTTTTTGATTTAATTATTTATTATAGACTTTAATTCTCCCATACGTGATGTTGGAATAAATCCTGGGGATGATGCTATTACATCAGGTATTCTATTTACTATAGTAGCACAAGTTAATTCAACAGTTCTTGGTTTTTCGATTACTAGAGTTGTATCAGGTTCTCCATATACTGTCCAGATATTCTTATCAAATTCATCTTTATTGTATACTTTACCAATACATTCAGTTTCTAAGGTAATTCCTTCCTTTGTTTCTGTTGTAACAACTGCACTCATACCTGTAGCCATACCAGCTTTAACAGTCATCCCTAATGTAGATGATTCAATATCATAATCATTGAACTGTGGTACACATTTTTGTCTTTGACTAACTACTGTTAAACCTAATTTATCACAAAGCCATCCATTTACATTCCACATATATGATGGAGCGTAATCACCACTTTCTATTACTTTCATTCTTTCTTCATCACTTATTTCATCGGCACTTGCTACTTGTTCCTCAAACTCTTCTTTAGTAAGTCCTGCTCCATGAGCTTTAGCTAGGGCAATACCATAATCTTCTACATTATAAGATGAGCTTCCTTTAATTTTAGTAATGTTATGAGTTGCTCCAACAAGGGTAGTAATTAAGTTACCCCAGAAAGCATCTTGATAACCACTACCTGTAATTGTACAGTTATTTTCTTTAGCAAGTTTATCAATTTTTTCTGTTAAGTTTGGATTAGAGTTCATTGGGAAGAACGCTTCTTCACAAGTAGTAATTGCATTAACTCCACATTTAGCACAAAGCATTAAGGCATCTTCTACATCTGCTAAAAGGCTCATAGTTGTAACTATTACACAATCAGGTTTTAATTCAGTTAGAAGTTCTTCTGCTTTATCAACACTATTAACAACAACTCCTACTTTATCAGTACCTATTATTTCTCCAATATCTTTTCCTATAACATCTGGATTAATATCTACGGCACCGACTATTTCCCCTCCATTTTCAATTACATAACGCATAGTGCAAACACTCATTTTTCCACATCCATATTGGAATATTCTTAATCCTTTCATTTAATCCTTCCTTTCTACATTTATTATAACATTTTAATTTTTATAAAGTATGTAATTAACAGAAAAAGTTATACTTTTTAGCATAACTTTACAGTTTTTAGCTAGTAGATAACACTATTCATGTTTTTCTTTATCATCTATTTTATTACTTATAGCTTTTAGGGTTTCTAAATATTCTTTTTCTACAGGGCTTAATGTTTTTACTTGATATTTTTTATATTCTACTTTAGCTTTATTTATCGCTTCATTATGACTAACAGTACCTTTATTTTTTAACACTTTTTCTCCAGTACTAGAAAGAATTATATCTAACTGTTTAATATAATCAGTCATATGCATTGGATTATGTTTTATCGCTTGTATTTCAGCAAAATCAAAGTATCCAGAGACTAGATTATTTAATATTTTTAACTCTTCTTCTGTTAAATAGTTTTTAGCAATTATAACATCACTCATTATTGGTAGATCACCTTTAAAAGTTGTTAATCCCATGAATGGTTTATCTGAGTCCGCTCTTTCATAAATTACTTCTGGTGCTGTATGTCCATGAGCAGCATAATGAAGTTTATTTTGGACAATTTTGAAAAACTCTATTGATTTACTATCTTTAGGATCATAATCTACTGCAGTTGCATACAAATCAAGTACTTGTCTATATAATACTTTTTCAGATGATCTTATATCTTTAATTCTTGCAAGTAACTCTTTCCAATAATTGCCACCGCCATTACCTTTAAGTCTTTCATCATCCATGGTAAAACCCTTAATCATATACTCTTTTAACCTTTCAGTTGCCCACTTTCTAAAATTAGTAGCAACTTTAGATTTAATTCTATACCCTAGAGAAATAATCATATCTAAATTATAATATTTAACTTTTCTTTCAACATTTCTATTTCCTTCTTTTTGAACTGTCAAGAATTCCTTGACAGTTGAATTCTCACTTAACTCTTCTTCATCAAAAATATTTTTTATATGTGAACTAATATTTTGTTTAGTTGTATCATATAAATCAGCCATTTGTTGTTGAGATAGCCATACTGTTTCATCTTCTAGTTTTACATCTATCTTTGTCTTACCATCATCCAATTGATATATTATAATGTTGTTTTTCTCTTCCATGAAAACCTCCTTTAATTTACATATTTTTCCTAATATTAAATTACAATTATTTTATAAATGGCAGGCGTATTCTATTAGTTATGCGTATATTTTAACATACACTTTTTAAAATGTATAGAACTATTTTATTTTTTAAAAAAACACCCATGACCATATCAAGTCATAAGTGTTCTTGCCTAAATTTATAAATAGTATATTTATAGATATTTTTATCATTAATATAATTAAACTTTATTTATTTTTTCCACAACATTGTTTATATTTCTTTCCACTTCCACAAGAAGTTAATTTCCTTATATTATCAATACTATCAATATTTATAATATTATTGATATTTCTAAGTTTTTATGACTAGGTAATTCCTATATTATCTGTATTATTAGTATCATTTTTATTATAAATATTTATCTACTGTGGACAAATTGAGGACAATGTCCACATCCGTTCACTTAATATAAGTATAGCATATTTTCTTATTTTATAAAATGTGTAAATACTATTATACTTCAACCAATTCCTTATTGGTTATTGCTTCATATATTTTTAACTTTATCTCTTCTGAATCATAATTTCCATCAAGAAAGCTTTCCAATATCTCATGCAATAAATCCTTATCTATATTATTTGCTGCAACATGGTAACTTATATTTTCCATCTCTTCAATAAATTTTCCACATATTAATCCATAGCCATTTAAAATTAAAAATTGAGCTGATAATGTTATGGCTAGCCTTTTATTTCCATCAACAAAAGCATGAAACTTACAAACACAAAAGAAAAGATGTGTTATTTTATCTACAAAATAAGGATAATAATCATCATTTTGAATATGAACTAATACAGATTTAAGTCTTCCTATGTCTATAATCCCTTTATCCCCACCTCCACTAACATCAATTGTATTAGAGTGGATTTGTTCAATCAATTCTTCAGGTATATATATTATTCTTTTATTCACGTTCTTTTAACCTCTTAAAAACTTCTTCTGACTCTTTCATACGTTCGAGTAATTCTTGACTTTTCAATCCTAAAAATCTTTCAAATTCGGTTTTATCTAACGGACTAATATATTCAGTTAACCTTAAGTGTAGAGCATCACGAAACGCTAAATCTCTACTAGCCATTTTATTTCTCGCTTTGTTTTTTAAAGGTTCATACAATTTTTGCTCTGAAAACACATCAAATAACTTATCAACTTCATAATATTCTAACCTTGCACCTTTTTTTAAATATTCATTCTTTAATATTTCTGAAAACCCTCCTTCATACGATGATATTAAATCTAAAACTTCAGAATAGAAAGTATCTCTAACTTTATCTTTTGCATTTAAATTAAGTATCGCCTTATATTCTTTTGTATTTTCTTTAAAAATACTTTCATATATTTTATCAGTGTATCTAGCATACTTATATTTTCCTTCCACAACATAATCACGTAATGCATCCGTGAATAATTTTCTATAATTTTCTTCACAATACCATGATTCTAAATAATCTTCATCTCTTTGATTAATATATTTCGTTCCACCACCGGTTTTTTTATTAATCAAATCTATAACTATATCTAAAATTAATTTTCTAACTTCTTTTGCTCTTTCACTTTCAGATAATAACATTCCAACATTTAGAAAAGCTCTAAAATCAAAAACAGATAATCTAGTAACTTTTTCTTTGGTAAGGACATTAATGTCCTTACCAGAATTCTCCATTTTTTTTAAAAAGTTTTTTAATTTCTGCCCAGTTAATACCTCATATCCGTTTTCATTAAATTCCTTACTGTTATTTTCAATATATCTCCTAATTGTTCTAGGATCCACTTCGTAGAAAGAAGCAACATATTCCACAGTAAAATAAATTTTATCATCTATTGCAATTCCCGGAACAGAAATATTTTTTTTAATTTCTTCTATTGCCATATCATTATTTAATATGTTTTGACGATCAATAACAGAATTTGTTAAATCTTTTGCCATCTTTACCTCCTTAAGTTAAATAATTATCATTATTATACCATTATTAGTTTATTTCAACAATGACACATCATAAATATCATTGTGTTTTTTGTCGAAATCAATAATAGCATTCATTTTATCTTTACTTGTACTCAAAATATAATATTTTTCAGTAGTTTCAACTCTTTTATGCCCTAAAACTTCAGCAATATCTTTTATTTCGCAGCCATTTCTTAAACTAATAGTAGCAAAGCTCCCTCTTAAATCATAAAACCTACAATTTATTTTTAATTCGTGATGGATAATCTTAAAAGGATATTTTATAATATCTGTTCCAGAGTATGTTCCATCTTTTCTAGTAAATACCATTTCAATATAATTTCTTTTAACATTACTTTGAATTATCTTATATTCTACTAACTTACCATACTTATTTCTCACTTCTTCGATAATATATCGTTTATACTTTTTTCCATATTCTTTCCTATATTTATTTTGTAATTTTTTATAATTATATAATACTGAATGCAAGGTATCACAAATATAAACTTCCCTGCAACTACCTGTTGTTTTTGTTGTACCCAAATACCATCTTCCTTTATTTTCTTTATCTTTTGCATATACAGTTTTAGTTATTTTGATTACTCTATTGTCTAAATCAATATCGTCCCAAGTTAATGCAAACACTTCTCCTTTTCTCATACCTGTATAACAAGCAGTAAGGAATGCGCATATAAATACTTTATTATTTTTAAATCTATTTAAAATAATCTCTATTTCTTCATTAGTATAAATATGTCTTATATTTTTTTTTAATTCAAATGATAATACTCTAGGTATTTGCAAATCACTTGCTGGATTATTTTTGATAAACCCAAAATAATATGTTGCATCTCTTAATGAACTCTTAATAACTTTTTGATAATTTCTTAACGCTTCTTTTGTAGTTGATGTTTGATATAATTTTAATAATGCTTGATTAAGAATAAAAGGTGTCAATTTGGATAATTTATAACAACCCAATTCTTCTTTTATCTTATCAAATGATTCTTTATATCTTTTTGCTGTTGAATACTTATAATTTATTTCAAAATACTCTTTCATCCAGTAATCTAAATAATCAGAATATAATATATTACATTCTGTGGTACTCTCACCATTAATAAATTCATTATATGCTTTTTGCCCAGCAACAAAAGCTTCATTTTTAGTTCTAAAACCACATTTTGTGATTTGCTTTCTTTTACCATTAACTTTTCCAGCTTCAAAGCAATATTGATATACTTTTCCTCTTTTTCTTATATTAATCATTATCTTCACTTATCCTTTCCTAAATAAAAAATTAAAAAGAGCATTCTTTTAAATGAACACTCTTTTATTCTATATAATTTAATACTAATTCCTCTAAAAATTTCATTATTTCTTCTTCTGACAAAATATTTTTTTCTTGATTATAAGAACAAACAATTACTTCTTTTTCATTATATTCTATTAAAAATTCACCTCGTTTTTGATTTGAGTGGATTGTATAATCAAAAGTTATATTTGCATACTTCTTTCCTTTATTAGCCGGATTATAATTTATAGATATATAGCCATTATCAAAACTTGAGGAATATAAATAATGTGCTGAATTATTATCTACATTAGTTGTTGTAAAATCGACTCCATCTTTAGATCTTTGTGAATATTTTGCGTATATTCTTTCAAAAATATAAAATTCTGGATAAATATTAATTATGCTTTTTAGAGCACTTAATAATTTTAAACTAAAAATATTAACTAATAATTTATTCTTTTTTAAAATTTCAATAAATTCAATATTTCTTTTTTCTAAATATTGTTTTACTTTCATTCTTTTATCATCATCGGAAGTCAATTTTCGTGGATTAAATGTTTCTTCAATCATATTTATTAATTCTTGATATTTACATCTTTTTTCTGGTTTTATATTCAAACAAGAAGATATTATTAAATTAGCACTAATCATTGATGGGTCATCCTTAAATTTTTGTGACAAATCATATTCATCTATGAACCAAAAATTAGATGGTAAAAACGAATCTTTTTCACCATTAATCATACACCATATAATTTTTCCAATAGAAAAAATATCACCTGTTTCATCTACATTTTCTACTCTACCAACTTCATATTCAGGAGACATAAACATTCTGGCTCCAACCGCAACATTATTAGGAGTAATTCTTTCTTCACCATTTTTCAAAAAACATGTTCCAAAATCTGCAAGGTACAATGTATAATTGCTTTCATCATCACATTTATATAAAATATTATCAGGTTTTAAATCACGGTGATATATAGGAATTGGTAATTCTGATAGTGTTTTTAAGGTTTTAATTATTGGCAAAATTAATTTCAATGACAACTCTACATTTCCTCTGGTAATTGGTAAAAGTTCTTCCAAAGAGCCATCATATTTTTTCATTGTTATATAAGATTTCGAAATATCTTTTTCGTCAATATTTACATTAAGTACCTCGACAATATTAGGAATATTATCTGAATTAAGTTCTTTTAAAACGCTTAATTCTTGTCTAAATCTTTGTATCTTTTCTAGAGAAGATGTGTTACGCAAATATTTGGTAGCAGTGTTTTTTTCATTATCAAAATATATGTTACCATTTCCACCTTTTTTATCTATAGTTCTTTTCATTATTTCCTCCTTTCAACAAAAAGGATGTCAACAAATTTATTTTCGCTGACATCCTTTATTTTCAATGCTTTTTGTCCACATCTTTATTAATTTGGTGACAAACAATAAATTTGCTACCTTTTTCTAATTTTAACTTTTCCTTTATTTATGCGTTCTTTCCACAACATTGTTTATATTTCTTTCCCGAACCACATGTTCCTTTCAATCAAGTATTT
>CALVIY010000007.1 GCA_944331955.1 uncultured Bacilli bacterium | reverse complement strand
TGACATTAATGATATAAATCTAGGTACTTTGTTCATAAAGTCCCTCCTCTCTGCAATAGATATAACATAAGTAAAAAACTAATGCAAAAAGACAATTTTGAAAATTCACTCCTAAAAGAGGGGTCAATTTAGTAAATTCGCTAGGGGAAAATACAAAATTTACCCTAAAAAGTACCCTCAATTTACAAAATTCATACTTTTTTTAAAAAATTCACTTTTCCTCCTTCCTCCATCTTTTTTTACAAGTCGCTCTTATACCTATAATGTATCATAATAGATAGAATTAGTCAATAGAAAAAGAATCTAGTATATTACTAAATTCTTTAGGGGGTTAGCTAGCAAATCCTAGGTTGAAAAGAAGTGCCTTTTATTTCTCACTTCTCGCTTCATTTAATAATGTATCGAGTGTTACTAGAGTAAAGCCTCTTTGTTTAATATAGTTAATTAAAACTTTTAATTCAGCTATATTAGATTCTGTTAACTTAACGCTTATAATACTACCACTTCTAAGATTTCCTTTAGCACTACTATATATATTACTATCAAGCTTTAAAGTAGGTATAATTGTATGCATAGATAACTTACTACATAGATTTAATATTTCTTCATTATCATAGGTAGCATAACAATACTTTGGTGTTGTACTAGTTAATGTTTTAACTTTATCAATAGATGCTTTAAAAAGTAATTCATCATAATTGTTATTATAACTAAGCACTTCTACTTCATTACCATTTACAACAGCATCCGTCACAAAATAAGTATTTTTATCAATATATTCACCATCTAGAAAAAATGTCCCTATTACTTTCATTTCTTTTAAAATATTTAATAAATTATCAGTATAACTACTATTATCAACTGTAAATACTAAAGAGATATTAGTACTTATTCCATTACCACTACTTATATATTTATCATAATAATCATCTATTGATATATTAGGCTCTACTTCTTCAAAAACTAATAGAGCATCATTATAACTACCATAACCTTTCATCTTTGTAAAACTTTCATCTAAATCTATAACAAGGCCATTATATCCTGGTATTAAATAATCTCCCTCTACTTTAGCATTTATTGCTTCTTCTTCCCTACTTTCTCCTTTATTTTTTATCTCTTTCATAAGAGGATCATTTGATTCTAATAGTACTATTGCTTTTTCAGTATAATAAAAAGAAAAAAGAACAAGAAGGCTTACAAATATCACCTCTATAACCTTTTTTATAAGTATCACCTCAGTTTAATTTTATTATTAAAAGTGATAAATTATTCTAAGGATATAGGGCAAAGTAAGCATCACTTGCTCTTCTACTAATTCTTCTTGTAACTAGAGTTGAGTAACTATTTCTTGGATTCTCCCAAGTAGAATCGGGACTTGTTACTGTTATAGACATCTTAGGACTACTTGATGGAGCATATCCTACAAAGGCAGTTGATACTGTATCTGTATCATTAATATCATCGTCATTAGTATCTGTTGCACTTTGACTAGTTCCTGTTTTACCACTAGGATCATGAGAATCATCTATATATTCACGTCCTAATCCATAACTTTTATGAGTAACTGCATAAAATCCTTCTTTAACTCTATTTAAGTATTCAGGTTTTGTATTAACTGTATTTAAAACGTTTGTCTCAAAAGTATAAATTACATCTCCTAGAGTTTCATCATCAGTTGATGAGCGAACTTCTTTTAATAAATGTGGTTGTAATCTACTTCCACCATTTGCAAATGTAGAAATATATTGTGATAATTGTATTGGTGTATATGTATCAAATTGCCCCATTACAAAGTCAAGTAATAGTCCTGGGGCTTTATTATCGCTTGTATAACCTAAAGACTCTACTGGTAAATCTATTCCTGTTTCAACACCAAGTCCAAACTCTTTAAATGTATTTCTATAAGTATCAAAAGCACTTTCATTAATTACTAATGGTTTATTATATTGATATGTTGCTCCTGCTACTTTCATTGCTGTTTTAAACTGATAAACGTTACTAGATAGCGCTAGGGCATCTATATCATTAATTCTACCTAATGTCCTCCAAGAACATTTCTGTGGTGTTCCTGCTATTTTAATACATTCATCTACTTGATATTCTCCCGGAGTAATAGCACCTGTATTATATCCAACTAACATACTTGCACCTTTAACAACAGAACCTGAAGTCATTGGATCAGTCATAATACCTGCTGTACAATCAATAGTCTTATAACCTCCATTACCATCACTAACTGCTTGACGTCCTGACATAGCAAGTATTTCTCCTGTATTAGGATCTTGTATAATAGCATAACTTCTATTATAATACTCAGTATTAGGTTGTCCTTTAGTAGATAATATTTCTTCATTTAATATCGCTTCTAATTGTTGTTGTAACTCTATATCTATAGTAAGTACTATATCATTACCTCTTTTACCTTCACTAACTAACTCTAACTCATGAGAATTAACAGTCTTATAAATCGCTTTCGTTCCTTTTAAATACTCTTCATATTGTGCTTCTAAATAACTAGTACCAACTATATCACTTAAAGCATATCCTTTAGCAAGATATTCATCTTTCTCTTCACTAGGAATAGTACCAATATTACCTAAAATAGTTCTAAAAGTATCTCCATAATTATAAACTCTTTCCCAATCAAGTTTAGTATTAAATCCTGGTAAATCTTCATTATTCTCTGCTATATAAGCATATTCTTCATCTGTTACATCTTTATTTTTAATAACTTTATCATCATAGGAATATCCTTTATTCATTAAATAATATAAGTAGCTAGCTTTATTGTCTTCTTCTTTGAAAGCTGCCAACTCTTCAGCAGTTACTCTTTCTATTTTAAGTTCATATATATCAGTACTATCTAACTTTCTTTGCTCATATTTCTCCCATTCTTTATCTGTTATTCTATCATTCATATTATCACTATTCTTAGCGACAAAAAATTCTCTTTTACTTCTTTCAGTAACTTTATCATAATCTAAGTTAAGATGACTAGAAACTTTATAAGCAAGTTCTATTTCTTCTTTAGTTCCTCTACTTTTATCTTTATTATAATAAATTGTCTTAACTGCTTTATTATCAACAATCACTTTGCCATTACGATCTAGTATTCTTCCTCTTGGTGAACTAGGTCCTTCTACTACTTGCGTTGCAAGGGTAGTTAATTCTTCTTGATATTTAGATTGTTCTCTTAACATCACTTCATAAAGACGAAGGGTTATTACTAAAAATAAAACTACTAAAACACTACCTAAAAAGAAAAATCTTTTCTTATAAGTAGAACCATTAACAGTATACTTTCTTTCTCTTCTATTAATGTTTTTCTTATTAACTTTTTGTTTTATTCTCAAAATACAACACCTTCTTTCTTTACTAGTTTATCACATAATTTTAAATTTACTACATATAAATTAACTAAAGGAGAAAAATATGATAGAAAGAATAATAAAAAATAATATTAAAGTATTAAATCACCACTTAGTAATGGGATATTTAGAAAGTAAAAATATTTATCCTACTGAAGATGAAGCGATTATCATCTGTAATTTCTTAAAAGAAAATTATAATATTTTATTAAAAGATAATAGTATTTTACTTAATTTAAGAGGAAATATTAGAGATGAAATATATAATGGGGTGTCAACTATTATTATGAGTTTAAAGAATACTTATCTCTAATATTAAACTTATGATATAATTATCATAGGTGATCATATGAATAGAAAAGGTTTTACTTTAATTGAACTTTTAGCGACTATATCTATTATGGCAATAATATTACTACTTGTCGTACCATCTATTACAGCTTTAGTAAATAATAATGAAGATAAAGCCTATGAATACTATGGAAATAGTCTAATAGAAGCATCAGAGATTTATGTTTTAAGAGAAGGAGAAGATATAACTAGTCTTGGAACTTTAAATTTTACAGGTTGTGTTGATATTACTTATCAAGATTTAATTGATAGTGATTTAATAAAACCATTTGATGATAGTAATATTAATTGTACTAATGCTAAAGTTAGATATACTAAGAATCGTAATAAAGAAAGTTATAGTATTAATTTAACTTGTGTGGATAAGCGAACTAACAAGACTGTTTATAATGTTAAAGATATAGCAAGTACAACTTGCAAAGTTACTGCTTACTAACACTTCTAATTAATTCTATTTCTTCTTTATAAGGAGCATTACCATCTATATAAGGTGTTTCTAATATTTTAGGAACATCTTTTAATTTATCACAATCTATTACTTTCATTAAAGTATCTAAACCTATAGTACCTTTCCCAATATTTTCATGTCTATCTTTATGAGAAGAAATAGGGTTTTTACTATCGTTAATATGAATACATTTAATTTTTTCTATACCGATTATTTTATCAAAAGTATCTATGACTTCATTAAAATTATTAAGGTCATATCCTGCATCATTTAAATGACATGTATCAAGACAAACACCAATTCTTTCTTTATGATTAACTCCATCAATAATAGATTTAATTTCATCAAAGCATCTACCTACTTCACTACCTTTACCTGCCATAGTTTCAAGTAATATCATAATATTGCTATCATCTTTTTCTAAGACAAGATTTAAGGCTTTAATAATATTAGAAATACCTACATCTACACCTAAACCTACATGAGAACCTGGATGTAATACTAAATATTTCATACCAAAAGTATTAACACGTTTTAACTCCTCACTTAAAAAGTCACAGGAAAAGTCAAATTTATCAGGGTTAGCAAGATTAATGATATATGGGGCATGAACTATTACATTATTTTTATCAAGACCATTTTCTTTCATTAACACTTCTGCTTCTTTAACATTATCTAAATCAATACTACTTCTAACAGTATTTTGAGGAGCGCCAGTATAAAACATAAAAGTGTTAGCATTATAACTTAAAGCTTCTTTTACACTTCCAACTAAACCAGAGTCTTTTTTATATCCAACATGAGAACCAATTATTAACATAAAATACCTTCTTTCTATAGAAAATTATAAGGAAAAAAGAAAAAACGTCAAGGGTTTAAGAAAAAAAAAGGATAGTATTCTTATACTTATCCTTTTAGAATATACGGATTGCTACTACTTCCATCTCCATCAACAATCTTGATATTAGACTTTAGAAAAGCGACTGGCCGGACCCCATTACTACTGTAAGCGCTGCCGGTGTAGTAGACGAAGCCGGACGAGCTCACATAGAACACGCTGTCGGAGTAAGACGCGCGAGGAGAAAGGGTCCATTGTGCATAGCTACTTTCATATAGCCAGTCGTTGTTCTTACAGTCACTAAACTCACTACTACCCCAATTATATAATTCTTTATTTAAACAAGCATTTCTTTCTTTTGTGCTTCCTCCACTTGTCGCATATCCATAGTCACTTGGATACATCAATCCTACTTTTCCTACAAAACTTGTATCACTTGGGGATGTACTACTATTATACACTGTTGTTCCTCTTTCATAAGAGTACCAATGACTTGCTAGTCCATTACTTGCACTTGTATAACTTAATGTTCCTCCTAAATACCAAAGAGTGTCACCTATCATATTTCTTGCCTCTTCTTTTAAGCCTGTAGAAGTGAAGTCACAATTTGTTGTTGCATTATTTTGTCCATTATAACAAGTTCCACTACCACTATTCCAGTATAGGCTTCCTCCAACACTTTCGCTTTCATGTCCGGGATTTAATAAGTAGTTTAGTCTTGCATCGGTCCAATTGTTTTTACCATAGGCAGATTCTGCTCCTGTTTCAGTGTTCTTATTGTCCCAAGAATAAATTCCAATAGATTCATTTCTTATTATCTTTAATCTTTCTTCTACTTTTCCTGTTCCATCATCTACTGTGAAGACTCCTATTATTCTCCATAATTCATCATTAAACTCTACATAATTATTGGGATCTGCTCCTATATATCTATAATCTGTTAGAGCCTCTGTTTGTTCTGTTGCAGGATGACTATGTACCCATGCTTCTTTTTGTTGTTCACTTGTCGCACTATTATAATCTAGACTTTCTTCATTTGATTTACTCTTAACAAGTTGTACAGCATTTGTTCCCATTTTTCTATCATAACTTGTTACTACTATTTTACTCTTATACTCTTTTCCTTGAGCAGAGTTGTCAGCATTATAGTCTAGCCACATCCATAATTGGTATGTAACTTTATTATCTTCACCTGGTTCTAATGTTTGTTCACTCATTATTTCCATTTCACTTGCTTCATAATCACTTACATAAACTACTCCACTGTCATATCCTTTATCATTTGTAAGTCTCATTTTTAAATAATTATGGGTTAAAGTGTTAGTTGCCTCTTCTTCTAGCGATACATGATAATAGGCATTAATATTACCTGTATTAATTATTGTAAAAGTATATGGGCTTGTCTTTAATCCCTGTTTATCTGTAACTGGTGCTGCATTATCTAAGTTAATATAATTACCATCTGTAAAATCAACTTTTAATATTCCTGCTGTTACACTTATCTTTTTATCTCCTTCTATAGTCATAGTAAGTAGTGCATAACTTGTTCCTATTAATACTATTATACTTATTAATATTATCGCTACAGATATTGTTATATATTTCTTTCTTGTCATAATTATATACTCCTCATCTTTTTAGTTTATGCTATTCTTATATTTTTATACTATCATAATTCCTATGAAATATCAATTATTATGAAATGAAAAAAGAATAGAATTATCTTACTCTATTCTCATTTTTTACTATTATAATTTTTTAAAAACTCTTCCTTATATTCTAAAACTCTATCTTCTTTAATCGCTTCTCTTAACTCTTCTGTTAATCTTATTAAGAATCTTATATTATGAATAGATAATAGTCTTCCACCTAACATTTCTTCTTGATTAAGTAAATGTCTAATATATGCTTTTGTATAGTGTTTACATGCATAACAGTCACAGTCTTCTTCAATAGGAGTAAAGTCTTCTTTATACTTAGCATTATTTAAATTAATTTTACCAGCTCTTGTAAAAGCCTGTCCATGTCTTGCAATTCTTGTTGGAAGAACACAATCAAAGATATCTACACCTCTAATTACTCCTTCTATTATATCAATAGGTTCTCCTACTCCCATTAAATATCTTACTTTATCCTCTGGTAAATAAGGAATGGAATAATCTATTGCTTTATACATATCTTCTTTAGACTCACCATCATTTGCAACTCCACCAATACTATACCCATCAAAGTCTAATTTTACTGTCTCAGTAGCAGAGTATTTTCTTAAATCTTCGTATGATCCACCTTGTACTATTCCAAATAATGATTGATTCTTATTACTATGTACAGCTTTTCCTCTTTTAGCCCATCTAATAGTTCTCTCTACACTATTTTTTAAATATTCATATGAGGCACTTGCTGGAGGACATTCATCAAAACTCATGGCAATATCACTATCTAGCTTATTTTGAATTTCAATAGACTTTTCAGGAGTTAAAAATAATTTTTTACCATCGATATGACTTTTAAAATATACTCCTTCTTCTGTTATATCTTTCTTTTTATTTTTAGCAAGTGAAAAGACTTGAAAACCACCACTATCTGTTAATATAGGTCCATCATAATTCATAAATTTATGTAGACCTCCTGCCTTAGAGACAATATCTTCTCCTGGTCTTAACCATAAATGATAAGTGTTAGCAAGAACAATACCTGCTCCTGTTTCTTTAACTTCTTCAGGGCTTAATCCCTTTACAGTTGCTTTTGTTCCTACAGGCATAAACATAGGTGTTTCTACAGTACCATAATTAGTTTTAATAGTACCTAGTCTTGCTTTAGTATTTTTTTCAGTTTTAATTAAATTATATTCTATTTTCATAACTTCCTCCTATAGAAAAAGAAGTCTAACCTCTTCTTTTCTTTATATATGTAAGTGGATCTTTGGCAAGTCTTTCATTCATATTATTATTAATATCATAAACTGCACCAGAACCAAAAGACATTCTTCTATATCGATCACTATAGTAATAATAGTTAAAGGAATCATTATTTTTAAGTCCTATAATGCTTTCCCCTAAAGAACTTATCGCTTCTACATAATCAGTATTTAACTCAGTAGAAACTGCTTGATTAATAAGTTCTACTCTTCTATTTTGAATTTCTCCATTTTCATAAGTAATAATACTAACTTTACTACCAATTCCTACTGTATTATTAAGCTGAGGTGTAACTATTTTACAATTACTAAGTAGTTTATTAACAGTATTTAATCTATTATACAAAGAATAAATACTTGTATATATTTTATCTTCTTGTTCTACATTGCTATTATCTATATTAATTATTTTTCCTTTATATTTTCTTTTCTTGTGTATACCATTTTTTTGATAACTATATGCTTCATCAACTTCATCATTTTTTCTCTTAGAGATAATCTTTCTTCCTAAAACAGTATTAACAT
This sequence comes from uncultured Bacilli bacterium, assembly GCA_944331955.1. Lineage (GTDB taxonomy): Bacteria > Bacillota_I > Bacilli_A > RF39 > UBA660 > Onthousia. The sequence continues at coordinate 34,278 of CALVIY010000007.1, read as the reverse complement.
CTATTTCTTTTGTAATATCAAATTCATCTTTATCTACGATTTCATAATCTTTTGTTATACCTTTTTTATTTTCTAAAGTAATAATTGATCCTACTCTTATTTTATTATTATATTTTTCTAATTTACTAATAAGGGTAAGTAACCTTTCTTTTTCTTCTTTTAATAGTTCATATTGACTTAAAGTAATTTCCTTTAAATCATTTAATTTTGAAATATCTTTCTTCCACTTTTTAGAAATTCTTCTAGATCTTTTTCTAGATACTATAAAATTAATATCATTTCTTGACTTTTTAATGATATCAATTATTTTACCTGTGATAGAAATAGAACCTTTTTTACCCTTAATATTAATATCATAAGAAAATTCATCATCAATGCTTTTTCCTATAACTGCTTTGCCTAAACTACTATCAGGAACAATATATCCCTTATCTTTACTAAGTCTTTCTCTAGCAAGTCCTATTGTATTTTCTACTAAAGTATAAGTTTCCTCTTCTTTAGTATCATCAAAAAGCACTGTAAATTCTGTACCACATTCAATAGTATTAGAATTTTTAGAATCAATGAATTCATTTTCCACTAAGGCTCTTTTGTATGCTTCTAATTTTTTCTTATCACTATTATAATTATTTACTTCTAAAGTATTATCGGTATAGTTTACAAACCCTAATATTGCACTTGATTTTTCACAATCTTTAAAATATTCTTGATAATCTCTTATTTTCTCTTCTAAGCGTGCTATTTCTTCTCTTAAAGCTTTTACTTGTTCTGGTATTAATATCATTTAAATTCCCCCTTAATAACGTTACATATAATATCATAGATTTTAGTTTTAGTAAAGTTTATTTACTCCTTCTATTTTCATTAACATAGTCATAATTCTTAGCTTCCATAACGATTAATCTCTTCTTAGCATCCATTACTTTTTTCTTTAGTTCTAAAGACATTTCTTTTAGTATTTGTTCTAATAGATATGATCTATATTTATTTTTTACAAGTTGTCTAAACTTTTCTATTTCATTTAAAGCTTCATGATAAGCAGTCCCTGTATCATCATCACTAGTTAGGTAAAAATCTACTAATCTTAATAGTTTTAAATATTTTTTATAGACTTTATTACTAATAAACACTTTTTGAATATCTAAATTATAAATAAATACTTTATTATCATAAGATGTAATTGTTAGTTCTTTTCCAAGTGTTAAATCACCATTATAAGTATAACTTTTTTCTATTATTAAATAATTATTCACATGAACCATCTCCTTTTAATAGGTCAGGCCTATTCTTTTCTGTTAATTTTAATTGTTGTTCATAACGCCATTTATTTATTTTTTCATGATCTCCACTAACTAATACTTCTGGTACTTCTAAGTCTTCATAGACTCTTGGTTTAGTATAGGTTGGATAATCTAATAAGTTTGTTGTAAATGATTCATTTTGATAACTTTCTTTTTTTATAACACCATCTATTAGTCTAGTAATAGAATCAATTAAAACCATACAAGGGATTTCTCCTCCTGTTAAGACATAGTCTCCAATAGATATTTCCATATCACATATTGATTTTATTCTCTCATCAAAGCCTTCATAATGACCACAGATAATGATTAAATGTTCTTCATGCGATAAATCTAAGGCAAGAGACTGTTTATATAAAGTTCCACTCGGTGTTAATAATATTACTTTAGAGTTAGAAGTTCTTAAAGATTTAACGGCATCAAATATTGGTTGACACATTAAAACCATACCAGGCCCTCCCCCATAAGGAGTATCATCTACTTTTTTATGAGGATCTTTACTATAATCTCTAATGTTATGAATATTTATTTCTACTAAGTTATTATCAATGGCCCGTTTAATAATAGATTCACTAAATATATTATTAAACATATCTTTAAATAAGGTTAATACATCTATTTTCATAACTCCTCCAAAAGTCTTACTAAAACTTCTTTTTTATTACTATCTATAGTTACAAAGTCTTTATGATAAGGAACTAATACTTCACTATCATTTATTAATAATCTAAGTATTTTATAGTTATTACCAGTCTCTTCTACATCTATAATTTTACCTTCTATATTATCAGTAGTTTTAACTTTATAAGTAATAAGTTCACTATCTAAGATATCTTCATTATTAAGATTAATTTCAGATCTTTCTTTATAGACTGTTTTTCCTTTTAAGAACATTACATCATTTATATTATTAAAACCAAGAAAAGTAACCATATCATAGTCTTTATGGACTCTATAACTAGTTATTTTATAAGATTTCTCATCTATAATTAAATTACTTCCTACTTTAAATATTTCTTCTCTTTGTTTTTTAGTTAAGTTATCTTTAATCCTAAGTTCACCTTTAATACCATGGGTATTAACTATTTTACCTATATATAATTTATTCATCACTTTTATCCATTTCATAAAGTATTATAGAAGTAGCGATAGCGACATTAAGACTTTCTACAACATCATTCATTGGTATATAGATATATTTATCACTTTGTTCTAAATACTTAGGATTAACACCATTACCTTCATTTCCCATTATAAGGGCAAAGGTTTCTTTTTCAGACTTTGTTAAAGTAGTAACATTCTCTCCATATTTAACATTGGTAGAATATACTGGTATTTTCAATTTCTTTAAAATAGGAATTAATTTATCTATAGAATAAAAGACTATTGGTACATGAAAGATCATTCCTTGGGTTGATCTTATTACTTTAGGAGAATAAACATCTACAGTATTATCACCTATTACAATGGTATCTATATTGAAAGCAACGGCACTTCTAATAATAGTCCCCATATTACCTGGATCTTGAATTTCATCTAATACTAAAATTCTCTTACCAATAGTAGTATCTATTATTTTCTCACATAGTCCTATCATCTTAGGGGGAGAATTTAAAGTACTTATTTTCTTTAAGACTTCCCTACTTACTTCAACTTGTTCTACATCTATTGGTAGTACCTCTCCTTCTTCTAATAAGACTTCTTTTAATACCCCTGCTTTATAAGCTTCTAATACTAAATGTTCCCCTTCTACTATAAATTCATTATTTAAATCACGATACTTTTTCTTTCCTAATTTATAATAGTACTTAACTTTCTCATTATCTAAACTAGTTATAACCATACTACTCCTCACTTCCATATTTATTAGTTAATTTTCTCCACTTCTTATAATCAGGACAGTTCTCTTCTACAATAGCCCAGAACCTCTTAGAATGATTCGCTTCTATTAAGTGACTTAACTCATGATAAATAACATAATCAAGACATCCTATATCTTTAGTAATTAATTCTGTGTTTAATGTAATAACATGAGTCTTAACATTACATACTCCCCATCTAGTAGTCATCTTCCTAAGTCTTAGTTTAGGATGAGGGATATTTCTTGTAAAATTATTATAACACACTTCCAAATGTTCACTAAAAATACTTAAAGCTTGTTTCTTCTTCCATTTATCTAAATCAAAGTCTTTTCTAATAAAAACTTTAGAATCACCTAATTTAAAATCACAAAATTCTGTATATATAATATCATATTTTTTTCCTAAAAAGTAAAATTCACTATTAAATTTTATCTTTTCTTTTACTTTCTTAATCATTTTTCTAATAGAATCTAAATTTTCTTCTATTACACTCATTATCTTTTTATTAGAAGTTAGAGTATTACAAGTTACATAGATAGTTAAATCATCTTTAACTCTAATATAAATATTTTTAGTAGTACTTTTCTTAACTATCTCTAAATTATAAGTTTCATTATCTATATTTAAAGTCATAGCATCACCCTCTTGATAAAATTAATTATTTATGCTAATATGAATATGTAAAAGAAATTTACATATTATAAAAAAGGGAATACCTAGATATGAGCTGTTAGGTACTATCCCAATTTTTGTGGATTATAGTACCACTCTAAGGAGTAGGTACTATTTTTATTAACATAAATAATAAAACTATTATTACGAAAATAAGTGAAAATATGATATAACATAGAAATTTTTCAAGTTTTCTCATATTATCAGTTCCCCTTTCACATTATAAAAATATAAGTTAGGGGGATAGTACCTAATTGGCTAAGTATTCCTAAATAAATAATAACATAAATGTATCTTCAATACAAGCGAACAAGATACATTTTTTTGTTAATTTTTCTGTAAAAATTATTGAAACAATCAGATCTTTATGCTAATATGAATATGTAAATTTTCTTTACATGAGGAGTACTTAGTTTGCGTTTGGATGTTACCCCAAAAAATAGGTTGAATATACTAATTAAAAGAGTGTTTTTCTTAGTTGTATATTATTAAAAGTATTATAATTATTATCAGTGATAATATTAAGAAATCTTTCTTACTCAAAAGTAAGTACAAATTAATTTACACCATTCGTTACTAAGTATTCCTAAGTAAATGATAGTATAAATGTATCTTATTCACTAAGATGCATTTTTTATTTATTAATTTTACGTTTAGAATATGTTTTCATCTCATTTAATTTTTCATCAACTAATATACTTACAGAAAATAATTTGCTTAAACTATTACAACATTCGTCAAATTTATCTCTTCCTAATGTTTTATATAGAGGCGATAATCTATTATTAATTGCACAATAATCTATTAATTCCCTATATTTATCTAAAAGAGGCTCAATTAAATAAATAAATTCATCATAATATGATTTATATATAGTATCATCGTTATCATCTTGATCAAATATATGTATATTATCTTCTCTTAATTTAGTAAACAAAGTAATAGCCTTTTCTTGAGTTCTAAATTCATTAAAAGGGATATATTCTTTTTTAGAAAACAACGGATTATGCATGCTTTCAAGTTTTATTTCACTTATATGTATCAATTCATGAAGTAAAGCAATATCAAGGCCTTGAGATTGATATTGCTTTAATAATGGAAATGCTAATATTGTTTGTAATTTGTTTTGAGCAGTTTTAACAAGGACTGTAATTGCCATCTTATCATCCAAATAAATTATATCACTTGCAAGAATATCAGGATCTATTAAAAAACTATTATTCTTATTCTTTAATCGTTTTACAGTATTTTTTCCAAATATACTAGTACTAGTAGTTGTATTTTTATTAGTAGCATCTATATCATTTTTTATTTTAAGATACTCTTCTATAGAATTTTCATCTGTAATTGGTTCTAAATTAATACTTTTACAACTATTTAAATATATTTCTCTACTTTTTCTTATTATATTTCTAATATCTGAAGTAGTAGTATTATCTTTCAAAAAATTATTACTTTCTTTTGAAAATGCTTCAAAATTAAGGTTTAAAATTAAATCTTTATTTTTTATAAAAAAACTATTATTTATCTTTAAGAATTTTTTTAAATAATTATAATAGTATAAATCACCTATGCCTTTAGCCACTATTTTACATAGTGTATAATTTATATTTAATAGATGATATTTTACTAATATCTTCATATTAGGATTAAAATTTTTAATATTTTGACAAGTTACATCAGGAGTAGAATCAAAGAAATAGAAAGCATCTTTAATTCTTGTTGCAACTGTATCTTTAAAGCTTTTATGATAGGAACTAGCGATTAAATCTATTAGATAATCCTGATAATCTAAAAATCTCTTTTCAGGGGTTAATAATCTATCTAAGTCTTGCATTATTTACGATACTCAAAATAAAAATCTAATATTCTAACCATATCCCCATCAGTCGCTCCCATTTTCTCTAACTCATCATCTATACCCATTTTTCTTAATTTATTACTAAATCTTTTAATGCCTTCATCAGTAAATTTAGTCATTCTAAATAGTTTTTCTACTTTTTCTCCTTTAATTACAAAGTCTTCTCCATCTTTTTCTATAGTAAAAGGTTTTTCTTCTTTAAATTTATATAAAACGTGTGATTCAAAAGCATCATCTTCATAAAGTTTCTCTTCTTTTATAGTGTCTAATAAATCACTTAAGTAATCTACTACTTCCATAAGTCCCTCACTAGTTAGGGCAGTTACTTCAAAGATCTTCTTATCTTTAACTTTTTCTTTAAATTTAACAAGGTTATCTCTACTTCCTTCAATATCCATTTTATTAGCGATTATAACCATAGGTTTAGTAAGTAGTTTTTTATTAAATTCTTCTAACTCTTTATTAATAAGAACATAGTCTTCATAAGGATCTCTTCCTTCAGTACCAGCCATATCAATAACGTGTAATATTACTCTAGTACGCTCTATATGACGTAAGAATCTATCACCTAGTCCTTCTCCTTTACTAGCGCCTTCTATTAATCCTGGAAGGTCTGCCATAACAAAGGTTTTACCATTAGATGCACGTACTACTCCTAGGTTTGGTTTTAGAGTTGTAAAGTGATATTCTGCAATTTTAGGTTTAGCTTTACTTACTTTAGAGATAATTGTACTTTTACCAACACTAGGAAGACCTACAAGACCAACATCGGCAAGGAGTTTTAGTTCTACTTTAATTGTTCTCTCCTCTCCTGGTTCACCATTCTCAGAGAAGTTTGGAGCGGTATTAGTTTGCGTTTTAAAAGCAGTATTACCACGTCCTCCTCTACCACCTTTAGCGATAACCGCTTCATCGTTTTTACCTTTTAAATCGGCAAGAATAAGTCCTGTATCTAAGTCTGTTACTACGGTTCCTTGGGGTACTTTAACAACTAAAGGATCTCTTCCTTTACCATGCATATTTTTACCCATACCATTTTCACCTTTTTTACCTTTTATCTCTTTTTGATAACGTAAATCAAGTAAAGTATGTAAACCTTCATCTACTTTAAAGATAATATCAGCACCATGTCCACCATTACCACCATAAGGTCCACCCATAGATATATATTTTTCACGACGGAAAGCAGTACAACCATCTCCACCGTCACCTGCTTTTACTTTTAGTGTTACTTCATCTACAAACATATAAACACATCCCCTCTAAAACTTTCCTATATTATATCATAAGGAAAAGAACATAAGAAATAAAATAAATTTTATTTCGCCCTTGTCGTTACCTCCAAGGATTCCTACTTCATAGATAAGGTATCCCTTATTCTCCATAGGCTTAAATTCCGATAGTCGCTACCGTACTAATTTGATTTTGTTATTTAATTGTTATTTCATCTAAAACATTATCTATGCTAAACATTCTAAATTATAGTGTAACTTTAATCCTTCAAATAATATGTTTAAACTAGCATTTATATCTCTATCATTATGAGTTCCACATTCTGGACAATCATATTCTCTTATACTTAAATCTTTTATTTCATTATTCTTATAACCACAGTGACTACATATTTGACTACTCGGATAATAAGTATTTATCTTATAATAATACTTTCCTTTTATCTTACTTTTCCATTCTATTAGAGAACATAATTTACTTAAACTTGCATCTGATAGACTTTTATTAAATACTTTTTTCTTATCTTTAAACATATCTTTTACTAATAAACTCTCTGTTACAATAATATCGTGCTCATTTACTATTTCGTTCGCTATATTATTTAAATAATGTTTTCTATAATTCTTTATCTTAGCATTTAACCTTGCTATCTTTTCTTTTGTCTTTAAATAGTTTTTACTTTCCTTTTCTTGTCTAGATAATTTTCTTTGTAATCTTTTTAACCTCTTTTCAAATTTCATTAATACTTTCTCATTACCATATTTAATACCATCACTTGTTACTACTAAATCTTTTATTCCTAAATCTATTCCTACTATAGTGGTAGGTATTATCTTTTCTATTAAGATATCTTCTTCTACTAATACACTAACATAATACTTATTTGTTGATTCTCTTGATATAGTAGCATTTACTATCTTACCTTCTATTTTATCTTTATCCCTAAATCCTCTTATTTTTACTTTACCTAATTTAGGTAATTTTATAAATCTAGTTAGTAAATCTACTTCTATATTACTATACTCTTTACCTTTATAATTACTTCTTATACAACTAGTTCTATAAGACTGTCTTGCAAACTTACTCTTAAAATTTGGATATCCACTTCTTTTTGCAAAGAAGTTATTAAAACCATCTTCTAAATCAAATATAGAACTTCTTAAGGCACATGAATCTACTTCTTTAAGATATTCATATTGGTTTTCTAATTCTTTTAAATCTTTACATAAATCAAATGTTTTCTGTACTCCATTTTCTTTTTGATAATTTAAATAATAGTTATAAACAAAACGACTACATCCAAAAGTCTTATGTATTAATATCTTCTGCTCTTCATTTGGATATAATCTAAATTTATATGCTCTATATATTTCCATAATACGAACCCTCTTTCTTGTAACTTAAGTGTACTACACAAAATATACGTTCGTCAATACATAAATTCGATTTTTATTCCCAAAAACGCAATTTCCTTATAGACAAAAAAAGAAAGAGATTTCTTTCTACTCACTTACTGGATATACAGAAGCTTGTTTCTTATCTCTTCCTTTACGTTCAAATTTAACAATTCCATCTACTGTTGTATATAATGTATCATCATTTCCACGTTTTACATTAACACCTGGGAATATTTTAGTTCCTCTTTGACGATAGATAATACTACCAGCAGTTACATATTCTCCATCAGCTGCTTTCGCTCCTAATCTACGTCCAATAGAATCACGTCCATTAGATGTAGAACTTTGTCCTTTTTTATGAGCGAATAACTGAATATTTAACTCTAAAAATTTCACTATAGTCCCTCCTTACTGTATTTCAATATTTTCTTTATATTTTAATGATAATTCTTTTAGTAGTCTTAACATATTTTTAAGTAAGCTTTGAGTTACTCTATCATTACTTAAAACTTTAATAGTTAAACCTTTACCACTTGCAAGATAAGTAATAGTACTTTTATCAATAGTAAGAATACCATTTATAGTTGTAGTAACAATAGAACTAACTGCACTACAAACTATATCTTTGCCATAATCATCATACATAGCATGCCCTAATATACTTATCTTTTTAAAATAACCCTTTTCTTTTTCTACTTTTACTTTAATCATAATTAACCATTAATTTTAGTAATTTTAACTTTTGTATAAGGTTGTCTATGACCTTGAGTCTTACGGTTACTTCTAGATTTGTTTTTATATTTAAAAACACGTATTTTCTTAGCTTTACCATTTTTTAAGACAGTACCTTCTACAGTTACATTAGATAAATAAGGGGAACCAACTTTAGAATCAAGCATTAAAACTTGATCAAAAGTAACAACATCGTTAGAATTAGCATTTAATTTTTCTACGAAGATTTCATCTCCTTCACTAACACGATATTGTTTTCCACCAACTTTAATTACTGCGTACATTTTTTAACCTCCTTTTTCTAAACTAAAGACTCGCTTTTAAGGTATTACTCTAAATAGTAATTTCTACCTCTTCAAGGCGGTTTACAGCTTTCACTCTCTAAGAGGTATAAGAAGCTACAAACAATATGATTTTAACATAAAATACTTATCTAGTCAAATGTTTTCTCATACTTAGCATCTTTTATTCATTTAAATATGGTAATAAGCATCTTGTAACAACAACATATCCTAAACTATTTAAATGAAGTCCATCTTCTGTATAATTACTTTTTAAATTACCTTTAGAATCTACTAAATCATTAAATAGATTTATATAAGTACAGTTATTATCATTACAATAACTAGATAGTTTTTGATTTAATTTTTTTATTTTATTATTATTTCTATTATTAACTGTATTATTTACTATAGTAGAATTAACAGGATATATACTTTCTACATATATAGTGGCATCACTTCTATTCTTTCTTATTCTTTTTATTATTTTTTTAATATTATTAAAAGTAGTATTAACAATATCTTTATCATTACTATCAAGGTCATTAGTACCTATTAATAGAAATACTTTTGTAGGATTATACTGATAAACTCTTTCTTTCATATTACTTAATATATCAGTTGTTTTATTACCGGCAATTCCACTATTTACAACTGGTAAGTTATCATAATACTCTTCTAAAGGATAATAATCAGTAATAGAATCTCCTAAAAATAAGAAGTTATCATTAGATTCAACTTTAATTTCATAAGGATTAACAAAGTTAGATGTATTTTTTGTTAATAATAATATCAATATAATTATAATTAAAATAACTATTATAATAAGATAATATTTATGAAGTATTATCTTCTCTTTTATATTTTTTATATTCATAAAGTCCCCCTGTTTAATTGTTTTATTTTTCTTTAATTAGAAAATGATAAATAATTATTACTAAAATATTTATTAAAGCTTTAGATAAGATAATATTAATATTTAAGTTATCTACAAGTAGGATTAAAGATAATCCTTCTATTAAGTAAAAACAGATAATAGATGTTATTATATTATTAGGTATTTTTCTTTTAAATAGTGCCATAAATATACAAGATATAATATAAGAGATAGTAAAGTTTAAATAGATATTAATATTAGTAAGATTTAATAATGAAAAGATAATTAAGTTAAGGAATGCTGTTAAAATAACAAATTTATCACGATTAAACCAACTAGTATGATTAGATTCTTCTATATAATCTGTTATTAGTTTTTTAAATTCTTCATTATTACTTTTATACTCTTTAGGTTTAAATGTTTTACTCTTAACTAATATTTTATCTAGTTTAGTTAAATCTTTTAATGGCAATATATAACCTAATTTACCAAACTCTTCTACTATTTGTTTTTGATGATCATTAGTATGTTCATTATATTTAGAAAGTCTTGGAGTAGCGATTACTTTTTTATGATGTTTTAAAGCAGTTAAAATGCTTCCTACTCCTCCATGAGTAATGATTATGGATGCTTCACTTATTAATTTTTCTAATTTATCATTTGAAACTTCTTTAAATATTTCCATATTTTTACTTTTATAATCAGTATGTCCTGCTTGTACTAATACTTTTTCTTTAATATTACCTTTTTCTATTTCTTTATCTATCGCTTTTAATAGTCTTTCAAAGCTTTTATCTTGCGTACCAAGCGTTACTAAAATCATTAGAAACACCACCCTCCATATGTTGCCTTAGGATATAATTTTAACATAGGGCGCCATTGTACTATAAAAAGATTAGCGATATGAAGTTTATAGAAAAGTGAACCAGTAATAGTTTTTGTATTAATATTAGCGAATGTTTCAATATAGATAACTTTACTACCAAAGATTCTACCAATACAGCACATTGGTCCTGCAGTATGGGCACCTGTTGTAATAATATAGTCTGGTTGATATTTAAAGTAAAGATAAAGACTTATAAAACAGTTAATAAATAATTTAAATGGATATGTTAATTTATGGTCTTTTGTACCATATAAAAGAAAATTAACATTTTTATATTTTTTCTTTAAATTAATATTAGCTTTAGTTTTCTCTGTTATTAGAGAATAATCATAGTTTTTCATAATACTTTCAAGTTGTAACAGTTCTGTTAAATGTCCTCCTGTACTTGATATAAACATTACTTTTTTCATTATTCATCACTTTCTTTCAATTAATTTTTCCCAAGATGCACATATATTATCAGAAATATATCCTTTTACTTTACGTCTTCCATTCTTACCTAATTCTTTACGAATATTAATGTCTTTAGTTAAGTCTAGTATTTTTTTCTCCATTGCTTTAAAGTTACGATGTTTAATTAAGTAACCATCACGACCTGATGTTATTACTTCTCTTGCTCCTTCAGCAGAATCAAAGGCAATGCAAGGTAGGCCATTACTCATCGCTTCAAGTAAGACGATACCAAAACTTTCTGTACTACTAGTCATAACATAAATACTTGATTTTTGCATTAATTTCTCTATTTCTTTACTATTTTTAAAGCCATGAAGGGTAACATCATCTTCTAAGTTATTATCTTTAATAAATTTCTCTAATTTACTTCTTTCAGAACCATCTCCTACGATATCTAAATGCCATTTACATTTTTTATTTTTTAAATCAAGATATATTTTTAAAAGATCTAACTGACACTTTTCGGGAGCAAGACGTCCTACTGAAATAATATGTTCCCCTGTTAATGGACTTTTTGTTTTAGGAATATTATCAATAGCATTAGGGATATAAACACACTTACATTTAGATGTTCGCATTTTTTTATGATAAAACTTATATAAAGCATTAGAAACTAAAACAAAGTAATCAAGGTTCTTAGCACTCCTAATAACATCGGCAGCATATTTCATATCATCATGGTGATGATTATGTTCCCAACCTATTTTTAAGGTATCAGGTTTTCCATATTCACTTAATAGTTCATTTAAGAAAATACGAGTAGAAATAATAACATCGGCATCACTGTTTTTAATATAATTAATCATACTTTTTCTTCTTTTATATAGAATTTTTAAGCTTTTTAAAGACTCTTTACCTAAACTTATTAATTTAAGATTATGTAAAGCTTCTTTCCATTCTTTTTTATTAGGACTTAATTTTGATGGTAGTAAATAAGTAACTTTTATATTTTCATTAATATCAAAAACTGATTTTTCATAAAGTCTATAGATAGATACTATTTCTATATCATATTTATTAGTTTTAGCAAGGGAATTAGCAAGAGATGTTATTGCTTTTTCAACCCCACCATATCCAAGATGTAAAGCTAGAATAGTAATTTTTTTTCTCATAAGAAGCACCTCCGATTATACTCATTATTATACTCATTATTTACTCAATATTATATTTATTATATCTACTTATTTCAGTCAACCTTATTATATATTAAATCTCAGAAAAATAAAAGAAAAATAGAATACTTGACATATTCTATTTAATTTTTTAAGAAATTACATAAGGATTTTCCAAAGTACCGTCTCCAGATGTGAATCCATTATCTATAGAAACATTTATAACCGGACGAACACCACTGGTATTACCAGACAAACGAACATCTACACTATCTGAAATAATTCCAACATAAGCCCTACCAATAATATTAAAATCTGAGGGTGTCATAGTCCAATAATGACCTGCCATTGGTTTTAAATAATCGTTTCCCTCTATATCCCTCGCTCCTCCTGCTAATACTAATTCATCGGTTGTTATTAATCCTGCCTTTAGACTATAACTTCCTCCATATGTTTCATTTGTATCGGGGCAAATTAAGGTTGGACTGTTTGGTTTATCATAGGAAACAATAGACATAGATATTCTTTCATAAATTGCATACACATATAAGTCTTCATATCCACTAACTCCTCCAACAAATTCATTTCCATTTTTAAACCCACTACTATCACTACAGAAATGGCCACTGTTTATTACTTTGTCATAAACAGTGTTCCCTAAAGCATTTTCATACCAGGTATCTACTTCTTTTTTTATAAATGAATCTATTCCGTTATCATAGGTATATCCTGTATATTTAGGCTCATTATATGCTATATTATATGGTGTTATTCCTACTGCATAAGAATGGGCTATATCACTATTATCAGGGTTAGGACTTGTTCCATTATATATTAACCTTAAACTACCATCTCCATTTACTCGAACTACTTTCCAGTACATCTTATCTCCTGCACTTGCAAGCTTTACTCTATTACTTTCACTACAACTTGAATTATATTCTTGACAAGATTCTAAACTTTGGAAATATCTATCTTCATAATCATATAAATTATATACATAATAATCACTTGTATACTCTCCAAATTGCACATTATTATTTTCTATATTACCTCTATAGTAATAGCTTATTCCATCTTCATCATTCATACTATATAAGCCATTTGTCACATAATCTGGATCATTTTCTATTTTACCACTAGTAACATCCGTAAATATATTTCCATTACTAGTATAATTAAACATATTATCTTTTTCTGTTTTAACTTTATTAGTAACAAGAAGTTGATCTACAACATTTGGAAGTTCTATCTTTGTAAATAAATGTTCATTATCTTCTAGACTTAAATCATTATAATCTAGTCCTACACTTACTCCTAGTTCTATACTAATATCATTATCACTTTCATTTTCTACTAAAATTCTATATACATTACTACTTCCACTAGAGCCACTTTTTTCTAAATTAACGCCAACTGCTTCCGGAGTTTTATTATATCCATCACTTTCTAAGTATCCGATATTTACTTCACTAGAAATATCTCCTAAATAATAAAAGTTAAATCTTGCTTTTATATTATTAGGATTAGTTAGAGTTACCTCAAATTCTCTACTTCTATTAGCTTTTACAGTTAAAGTATTAGATTTAACTCCATCTACTTTTAAATCATATGTTAAATTACCAGTTACAATACTTATTGCATTCCCTTTTTCCCTACTTACTGTAAACATGGCATATGAAAAGTATCCTCCTAATATCAATAGAGTTATTATAATCATTACAATCATATATATCTTACTAAAACTTGTTTCCAATAATAATTTTTTCATCATCTCATTCCCTTCATTATTGCACTTAAAAAAGAATAGAATTATCCTATTCTCTTTTTCTTGCACAATGAAAGAAAGTAACTAAATTACTATTAAACTGCCCCCCCCCAGGTAACGTGTTGTAAACATTTGGTATCCATATTTTTTACCTTCTTCCTTATTTTTGTTAACTTAATATTATCATAATCCATTTTGATATGTAAAGCTATATTTAAAAAATTGATCCTAATTATAGGACCAATTTACAATGTTTATACAATTTTAATAATTTTTATCTCTTAAAAATGGAGGAAAATCATAATCTGTATCATCCAATAATTCACCGCCATCATCATCTTCTTCATTAGATTGAGGCATAGTTGCAACGTAAGATATCTCTTCTCTACTTCTTCTAGATGGTGTTTGTCCTACATTTGAGAATATTGGTTGTTTTGTCTCACCTTGGTCCTTCTTTTCAAAACCTGTAGCGATTACTGTAACTATTACTTCATCTGATAGGTTTTCATTAATTACTGAACCGAATATTGTATTGATATCATTACCAGATGCTGCTCTTACTACTTCTGCAGCTTGCTCTGCTTCGAATAGTGTTAAGTTAACTCCACCTGTGATATTAATAATAGCATCTGTTGCTCCTGTAATACTAGTTTCAAGTAAAGGACTTGATACTGCTTGTTTAGCTGCTTCTATCGCTCTATCTTCACCCATACCAATACCTATACCAATAATAGCACGGCCTGAATCTTTCATTACTGATTGAACATCAGCGAAATCTAGGTTAACAAGTCCAACTACAGCAATTAAATCTGATATTGATTGAACACCACGACGTAGTACATTATCAACTTCTTTAAATGCTTCTAACATAGGTGTAGTCTTATCAATAATTTCTCTTAATCTATCATTTGGTATAACAATTAATGTATCTACATGTTTTTCAAGTTCTGCTAAACCTGCAAGGGCATTTTCCATTCTCTTTCTACCTTCAAAAGTAAATGGTTTAGTAACTATTGCTACTGTTAGAGCTCCAAGAGCTTGAGCTATTTCTGCTACTACAGGAGCAGCACCTGTTCCTGTTCCTCCACCCATACCACAAGTTATAAATACCATATCAGCACCTGTTAAGGCATCTTCTATTTCTTTTTTAGATTCTAGGGCAGCTTCTCTTCCAATATCAGGACGAGATCCTGCTCCTAGGCCATCTGTAAGATTAGCACCTAATTGAATTTTTATATCTGCTTTAGAATTATTTAATACTTGTAAATCTGTGTTTGCAACGATAAATTCTACTCCTTTAACACCTGATTCTACCATTCTATTAACAGCATTACCACCGCCGCCGCCACATCCGATTACTTTTATTTTCGCTAATTGATCCATTTCTAGTCCGTTTCCCATCAAAAGTTCCTCCTTAATTAGTTATCAAAAAAGTGACCAAAAAATTTATTTGTCAGATTATCATTATTATTATTTTTCTTTTTAGGTGATATAAAATTATCTATATCATCAAGACTAAACATATTTATATCTCTTTCTTTTAATAAGCACTTCTTATCAAAATACTTGCATGCTCCAAAAGCACTTGTATATTTATTGTGTCTTGCACCGATTTCTGTCATATTAAAACAACTAGAGGCTCTACCTAATGTTTCTTCAACTACATAGTTAAATCCTGCAAGTTCGCTAATACCACCTACTACAATTATATAACTTATTTCTCTTTTTGTTAAGCGATTTATTTCATTTTTTGCAAGTTTTAATATTTCTTTTATTCTTGACTCTATTACTTCTGAGATTTGCATCTGATTTATAGTTATTTTTTTATTCTCTTTATTTGTAAGTACAACATTATCATTACTATCAGCATATCTAGATGATGTTAGAGCGAAAGTTTCTTTTAGTTTCCTTGCTTCTTTTAAATCTACCTTATATATAAAAGATATATCTTTATCAACACTACTACTACCTACAGGAATATATGAGTTTTTTATCATTATTCCTTTATTAAATACTCCTATACTAGTAATATCTGCCCCTATATTTATAATCGCTCCCATCTTTCTATCTAATTCTTTAGATGAGACTGTATAATAGTCTGCTTGGGTATTATATATAATATCAGTTATATTAATTCCTACACTTCTAACAAGATTTATAAAAGGATATATCTCTTCTTTTGGAGATGATGCTACTACAGCTTTTAAGAAAAGTTTTTCTCCAACTTCATCTAAAGGATTTATAACACTTGCTTCATCATCTACTGTAAAAGATATAGGAAGACAACTAACAAGTTCTCTTGTATCATCATATGTATCTTCTACAGTATCTTTAATAACTGCATCTATATCTTTTCCTCTAACTTTATCTCCTCTTATATTAACAAGACCACTTTCCATAGTCATACTTGCTCTATTAGCATTTAGAGTTAAGACTACTTCTTTTATTTTCATACCTAGTTTTTCTTCGGTAATTTTAATAGCATTTAATAAAGATGCTTTTAACTTCTTTTCATCATAAATAGTATTTTTCTTTAATCCCAAAGTTTTAACTGAAGTGGATGCTAAAACATGATAATTATTATCACTGGCATTTACTACTACTATTTTTATTTCTCCATTTCCAATATCAAGGCCTGTATAAATATGATTCATGGATTAACATCACTGCCTTTCTATACACTTTTCTTAAATCTATCCTTATAACTAATTATACATAATTAATCTATTTTTAACAAGAGAAAAAACAAGGTTTGTTCCTTGTTTATAATTAAAATTTAGGACTTAGAGCGATAGTTATCTCCATATTATCAGTAATTGGGGTAGAAGGTGCAATACTTTGTGCTGTTACATAACCATTACCTTGTAAAGTAACACTAATTCCTAAAAGCCTTAATAAGTCTTCTGCTTGTTTACTAGATAAGCCACTTACATCAGGAACTGTTAAATTACTATCGTTTGTTACAAGAAATACTTTTGTCCCTTCTGTTACTTTATCTCCTTTTGATGGATATTGTTTAACTACTTTATTACCATTACCTATAACTGTTACATTCATTCCCATGCTCTCTAATTCTGTCTTAGATGAAGTTGTATCTTTATTTTTATATGATGTTAAACTATATTCAGATAGTTCTTCTTCACTTGTAGTATCAGGATCTGTTCCATAGTATTTACTTATATTTACTACTATATCTTTAATCGCTTTCCATATAACGTTTTGTTTACCTCCATCTGGTCTTTTTACAGAAGCATATATTATTACTTTTGGATCATCTTTAGGATAAATTCCTGCGAATGAAGAAATAATATCAGAAGCTCCTGTTAAATAACCTCCCCCATTTTCATCTGCTATTTGGGCTGTACCTGTTTTACCTATTAAATTATAACCATCTAATCTATATCCTGCTCCTGTCATACCCGGAGTATTAACTGTCTCCCACATTAAGTCTTTTATTTTATTAACTGTAGTAACACTTGCAACGGTATCTACTTCTTCTCTTTTACCTTCATAAACTACTTCTTCAGTATCAGGGTCAACTATTTTTTCAACTAGATATGGTTTTAACATAACACCATCATTAGTAAGTGATGTTAATGCTTGAATATTTTGAATTGGAGTTGTTGTAATACCTTGACCAAAACCGGCATTAAATATTTCTGTTTCATATTTAAAGTCAACTTCTCCTTCACTTTCATTAGGAAGTTCAATACCTGTTTTTTTACTAAATCCTAGTTTTTTAAAGTAACTTCTAAGGATATCTGCAGATAAATGGCGATCTATTAAGTTAATAACTCCAACATTACTTGATAAGGCAAAACCTCTATCAAAAGTAATATCTCCCCAACCTGCTCTATTCCAGTCACCTATTTCTGTACCATCAGTTGTTACATATGTACCAGAGTGATATGTTTCATTACCATTATAAACTCCTTGTTCCATTGCCGCCATATAGGTAAATATCTTCATAGTAGAACCTGGCTCATATGGACTAGATACGTTCATATCTAAATAATTAGTAATATCTCTTTTATTAGGATCAAATGATGGAGAGGAACTTGATGCTAGTATGGCACCTGTTTTAGCATCTGCTATCATGATTGTAAACCATTCATAATTATAGTTAGCTTCTGCTTCACTTAAAGCTTGTTCTACAAAGAACTGAATACTACTATTAAGGGTTAAATATATATCTTTACCATCACTAGCTTCTTTACTTATTTCATTAGTACCTGCTATTTTAAATCCACGTAAATCTTTTTGATAAGTAGTATAACCATCTTCTCCTTTTAAGGTACTATCATAATATTTTTCAATTCCCATTTCTCCAGTCATAGTAGTCTCTTCACTACCATCATCCAGTGTTTTAACTTCTTCTTTAGCATATCCTAAGACATAGGATGCAAAATCTCCTTTAGGATAATATCTTTTAAAACTTTCAATAAAATCTATTCCTGGTAAGTTTAAGGCTTCTATTTTTTCTTTAGTGATTTCTGTTAAACCTTTACCGGCATTACCAAATTCTGTTTGATATACTCCTTCTTTACTAAGATACTTAAGTATTTCTTCTTCACTAACTCCAAGGATAGGTGCAAGTTCTCTAGCTGTTTTTTCTTTATCTACAACATGCTGAGGGTTATCTTCATCAGTTGTTCTAGATGGTGAAAGATAAGCGATTAATTTATATGATGATACATTTTGGGCAAGTATTTCTCCATCACTACTATAAATATTACCACGTTCTGCTTTTATTATATCTGTTTTAGTAGTACGTTTCCTTGCTAAGGCTTGTAAATTTGTATCATCTATTTCTTCTGCTAAAGCAAGTTGGGTAACTCTTGCAATCATTAGTGCAAACAAAAAAAGAGAAGGAATGATTACAAGTTTACTATATCTTATATTATTTTTTCTTCTCTTTTTTCTTTTCAAGTTTACCACTTCCTATTATTCATCGATATTCTTAATGTTATTATTATTATAACTTAATCCTTGTTCTTTGGCAACTTCTTCTATTTTATCAAGAGATGCTAATTCATTTATTTTCATAGATAGACTTTCATTAGTCTTAGTTTGTTCACTTATTTCTTTTTTAGCTTTCTCTACTTCAAAGTTTATTTTTGATAGGGTTGCTTTAGAAAATACGATTGTCAAAGGTGCACTAACTGCTAAAACAAGGGCAAAAGTATAGATAAGCCGTTCAAATTTACTCATTTTAACACGTTTTTTAACTCTTCTTGTAGCCATAATTACACCTCCGATTATTTTTATTTTATATTTATTATTTTATTTTTTCTATTACTCTAAGAGTTGCCGAATGGGCTCTGTTATTATTTGCAAGTTCTTCATCACTTGCTTTTATTCCTTTTTTAGTAATTAGTTTAAAGTCTGGTAGTTTATCTTCAGGGATATTAGGTAAACCTTTTACTAAAGGATCTATTTCACATACTTTATTAAATTTATGTTTAACTATTTTATCTTCTAATGAATGAAATGTTATAACTGCAATTCTTCCTCCAACATTAAGCATAGATAAGGAATCATCAAGAGACTTTTCTAAGACATCTAATTCATTATTTACTTCTATTCTTAAGGCTTGAAAGATTTGTTTTGCAGGATGTTTTTTTATCCTTTCTTTATAAGGAACAGAAGATTTAATAATCTCAACTAGTTCTAAGGTTTTATCTATTTCTTTAGTTTCTCTATACTTAACAATATTTTTGGCTATGGAAGATGCGAAACGACTTTCTCCATATTTTTTAAATATTTCTTTTAACTTCTCATAACTATAACTATTAACTATTAGTTTGGCAGTTACTTTATTATCTTGGTCCATCCTCATGTCTAAGGGAGCATCAAACCGATAACTAAAACCACGATAGTCTTCGTCTAATTGAGGGCTTGATACTCCTAGATCATAAAGTATGGCATCTACTTTGTCTATGCCTAATTCCTTTAATTTTTCTTTTGCATAAACAAAATTAGAATCAATTATTTGGAAGTTATTACTTACTTTAGAAAGTTTTTCTCTACTATAAGTTAATGCTTCCTCGTCTTGGTCAAAGGCGAATAAAAACCCATTTTTAATTCTTTTTAGTATCTGACTACTATGTCCTGCAAAGCCTAAGGTCATATCAACGGCAATACTGTCATCTTTTAAATTTAAGGATTCAACTGTTTCATTAAGTAATACTGATTCATGCATTATATCTTCTCCTCGAATAAGCCTTCAGCGATGTCAGACATTTCATCATTACAAGAACTCATAAACTCATTAAAGGCATCTTCATCCCATATTTCTAATCTATCTCCCGTTCCTACAATTACACATTTTTTAGATAGATTAGCATAATTTATAAGGGGGCTTGGGATATTTACTCTTCCTTGTTTATCGAGTTCAACGGCAGTAGCACCGGACATAAAGAAACGTGTGAAAGCTCTTGCATCTTTTTTAGTAAAAGGAAGACTTTCTAATTTTGTAACAATGTGATTAAAAGTATCATTTGGATAAACATAGATACAGTGTTCTATACCACGAGTAATAACGAAAGCATCACCTAATATTTCACGATATTTAGATGGTATAGCAATTCTTCCTTTTTCATCAAGGTTATGATGAAATTCTCCTATAAACATATTTATCCCCCACTTTTCCCCACAGTCTACCACTGCTTAATTATATGTTACACAAAAATATTAAAAATGTAAATAAAATAAGGGCTATTTAATTTGACAATTAATGTATTTGACAGGAAAAATGTAAACAAAAAGAAAAAGACTCTTGACAAGAAATCTTTAACTTTATTTTATCAATTATCTAGCTTTCTATAACATAAGGTGAAGAAGTAGTTCCATCTCCTGATGTAAATCCATTTTCAGTTGTCACATTAATAAGTGGACGTATAGCATAGTTGAAATTTACATATCCATTATTTAAAATTTCAGCTTTATACCAGATATCAACATCACCACCATCAAAATCAGCAGGTGTCATACTCCAATAACCTACGTTAGAACTTCCTATGTTTAAATAGCTGTTTCCTGATATAAGCATTGATTCTCCTGCTAATACTAATTCATCTGCTGTTATCAAACCTGCTTTTAAATTATAACTTCCTCCATATGTTTCATCCGTATCAGGACAAATTAAGCTTGGACTATTCGGTCTGCTAAATGAAATGCCTTCTCCAGCCATTGCTAATCTGTCAAAACTTGAAAACACATTATAATTTGCTCCACTAAAGCCATACTCTGTTCCTAACTTATACCCACTACTATCACTACAAAATCTACCATTTTGTACCATACTATCATAATTACTATTTCCTAAAGTATTACTATACCAAGTATCTACTTCTTTTTTTATAAATGAATCTGTTTCATTTGTATTTCTATCATAAGTATATCCTGCATATTTTGGATCATTAGCTTCTAAATTATATGGTGATGCTCCAACTGCATAAAAATGAGCTAAATCACTATTATCAGGATTAGGACTTGTTCCATTATAAATTAATCTTAAACTGCCATCTCCATTTACTCGTACTATTTTCCAGTACATTTTATCTCCTGCACTTGCAAGTTTTACTCTATTACTTTCACTACAACTTCTATTATATTCTTGGCAAGATTCTAAAGTTTGAAAATATCTAAAATTATTGCTATATACATAATAATCGCTTGCATATTCTCCAAACTGCACATTATTATTTTCTATATTACCTCTATAATAATAACTAATTCCATCCTCATCATTCATACTATATAAACCATTTGTCACATAATCTGGATCATTACTTATTGTACCACTAGTAGCATCTGTATATATATCTCCCTTGCTAGTATAATTAAACATATTATCTTTTTCTGTTTGGACTTTATTAGTAACAAGAAGCTGATCTACAACATTTGGAAGTTCTATCTTTGTAAATAAATGTTCATTATCTTCTAGACTTAAATCATTATAATCTAGTCCTACACTTACTCCTAGTTCTATACTAATATCATTATCACTTTCATTTTCTACTAAAATTCTATATACATTACTACTTCCACTAGAGCCACTTTTTTCTAAATTAACTCCAACTGCTTCTGGAGTTTTATTATATTCATCACTTTCTAAATATCCTATATTTACTTCACTAGAAATATCTCCTAAATAATAAAAGTTAAATCTTGCTGTTCTATTATTAGGATTAGTTAGAGTTACCTCAAATTCTCTACTTCTATTAGCTTTTACTGTTAAAGTATTACCTGTAGTACCATCTACCTTTAAATCAAATGTTAAATTACCAGTTACAATACTTATTGCATTTCCTCTTTCCTTACTTACTGTAAACATAGCATAAGAAAAGTAGCCTCCTAATATTAATAGAGTTATTATAATCATTACTATCATATATATCTTACTAAAACTTGTTTCTAATAATATTTTTTTCATCATCTTACTCCCTTCATTATTACACGTAAAAAAGAATAGAATATACCTACTCTATTCTTTTAAGTCATAATGAAAGAAAGTAACTAAATTACTACTAAACTGCCCCCCGGTAACATGTTGTAAACATAGCTTTCTCATAACTTTACCCTCTTTCTAGCATCTTGTTAACCTAATATTACCACAGGATAAATAAGTAAGTAAAGTATTTATTTCTTCTATTTACACTTCAATATATCTAACAAACTATCTAAAAGCTCTTTACTTTCTATTTTAGTAATAGCAAAACATTTCTTACCTAGATTTTTAAAACTTGCTCTGTGAAAACTCTAGAGGCATATCTATTACCACCATGATTATTCAAACTTGAGGTCGAAAATTTCGACCTCAAGTTTATTGTTTCTTCATTAGTCAAAAGAAAACTAAACCTTTCAGGAAATTTTTCAATATTATTCTTTACTGCCTCATTAATTCTCTTTGTTTCAACATGATATAATCTAGCCAACTCACTATCTAACATCGCTTATTTTCCTCTAATCTCATAAATCATATTTTTTCAACATCTTCGTAAATTTAGTAGAAAAAATTGACCCTAAAATTAGAGCCAATTTATAAAATTCATACTTTTATACTTCTTGTATAACTGTTATAATCATAGGTTTTGTTTCCATAGTTTTATAAAAATATTTACCTAAAACATCTCTTACTTCATTTTTTATAGCAGCATACTCTACTCTTTTATTTCCTTCACTTATATTTTTCTCTATTATCTCTAAAGACATATTTTTAATCTCATCTACTAGATCTAAATTATCTTTAACATAAATAAATCCTCTAGTTAATACTTCAGGTCCTGCTAATATTTTTTTAGTTTCTTTATCTAGTGTACAACTTATTATTATAATACCATTTTCTCCTAGCATTTCTCTATCTTTTAATACTAAATCTCCTATATCATCATTACTTTTACCATCTATTAGTATTTCATCTGTTGGTATATGTTCATTAGTAGGTACTAATTTACCTTTAATAAATAAGGCAACATCACCATTTTGTTTTAATATAATATTATCTTTGGGAATACCTAAAGATTCTGCTACTTCAGCATTAGCATATTGATTTCTATATTCTCCTTTTACAGGAAAATAATACTTAGGATTCATAATATTAATTAATAAAGATAAATCTTCACGTGAAGCATGATGTAATAAGTGTTTTTTACTAGATAAGCTAATAGCATTAACTCCTAGCATTGCTACTTCATCCATAACAGTAGCAAGACGTTTTTCTATTCCTTCATAAGCTGGTTCTGTTATAAAGATTGTATCATTAGTATTAAGCTTAATAAATTTATCATAACCTTTAATTACTCTTTCTAAGTTAGCGAATGGTTTTTCTTTTTCATCTGATATTAATATAACAGAATCTTTATCATTTAAATTATTTAAATCTCCTATTACTCTTTTATCAATAGTTAAATAATTATTCTTTATAGCATAATTAATAGTATTTTGTAGAGAATGACCCATTATAACAATCTTTCTATGGGTTTTACTAACTTCATCAAAAATTTCTTGAATTCTATAGAAATGTGCTGGGAATACTGTAGCGATTATTCTTCCTTTATTTTTAGCAAGAACGTTTCTAATAAAATCATTTACTCTATTATGAGGACTAGTATAACCATCACGTTCTGCATACATTGATTCTGCTAGAAGACAAAGAACTCCTTGTTTACCTACATAAGCAAGTTTACCTATATCTGTTTTATATAGACCAGTTTCTGTATGATCAAAAGTAAAGTCTCCTGTATAAACTATCGCTCCATCTTTTGTATATAAAACATAGCATAAAGCATCAGGTATTGAGTGGGTCATAGAAATAGGAAATATGCTTTCTTTACCAAATTCTAACTTATGATGAGGTTTAATCTCTATTAAATGACTTTTTTTAATTTCAGCTTCAGTTAAGTCTTGTTTTAATATTTCAAGAGTTAGTTTCGCTCCATAAATATTAACTTCAGGAATAGTTTTTAAGATATCAGGAACTCCTCCCATATTACCTTCATGACCGTGACTTAAAAAGATTCCTTTTATTCTTTTTCTATTTTTTATTAAATAATCAAAGTTAGGAATAATATAATCTATTCCTAGATTCTTTTCATTATCAAATTTACTTCCGGCATCAAATACATATATGTTTTTATCTACTTCAACAACATACATATTCTTACCATTTTCGTTTAGTCCACCTAAACTAAATATTTTTATTTTACTCATAAATTCTCCTTTCTTTTTATATAGAAACAAAACTTTACTAATTATACTCTATTTTTCTAGTTTTTTCAAATATTTTTTCTCTATTTTAGATAGTTGTAATGTTTCTTTATCAATTCGCATTTTTTCATCTAAAGCCATGCTTTCATTAATTCTTTCTTCATTTATAAGACTAAAATGGTCATTTATATATTTTAGATAGTCATTATATTCACTACAAAATAATTTTGCAAAGACTATATTAGATTCTTTATCTTGTAGGCAATCTTGATATAATAATAGAAGGCAAAAATAATCATCATAATCAAAAAAGACATTTTGAATCTTTAACGTATCTTGATATGCTTGTCCAAAATTAGAAGTTATATTTCTTTCATAATCGGTATTTATTAAACTCATAATCACATTAAGAGTTCTATTAATAGCATCTGAAGTTGTTACTAAAGTATCAATTCTTTCTTTTATCTTAGGATTTTTTAATAGTTCTGGACTATAGATTAAATTATTAATAACGAATGCAACAAGTCCTATTTTTATTTCTATTTCTTCTTCTTTTAAAGCGGTAATTGTATTAACTAAATTATTATATGTTTTTTCTTCTTTTGTCATATTCTTATATAGCAAGTTTTTCTAAAGCATTTTTAGCGGCTAGCTGTTCTGCTTCTTTTTTACTGCTTCCTACTCCTTCTCCATAAATAATACCATCTACTCTTACTTGCATTTTAAAGGTTTTATCATGTGGTGGTCCACTTTCTTTTATAAGTTCATAATAAAGGCTCTTTTTAGTTGTTTGTACAGCTTCTTGTAAGGCAGATTTATAATCTTGGAAGAATGTTATGTTAGGATTAGTAACATAAGGAACAATAATATCTAATATTACTCTTCTAACAGTTGCATATCCAAGATCTAAATAAATCGCTCCCATAAAGGCTTCAAAGATATCGGCAACTATAGCTTTTTTATGTTTACCTCCATTTAATTCTTCTCCATGACCTACTTTTATATATTTATTTAATCCTAAATCCATAGAATATTCATATAAAGCATTTTCACATACATAACTAGCACGAACTTTAGTCATTGTTCCTTCATTTTCATCATGATTACGATATAAGTAATCAGCCATAACTAGGTCTACTACTGCATCTCCTAAAAACTCTAATCTCTCATAATCTTTTTTCGCTCTATGTTCATTAGCATATGATGAATGAGAGAAGGCAATTTCATAAAGTTTTAAGTTTTTAGGAGTAATATTTATTTTTTTAAATAGTTCATCCATTAAGTAACACATCCTTCCATATATCTTCACTAAAGCCAGTTAAAACAATATCATCTCCTACTAAAACAGGTCTTTTTACAAGCATACCATTAGTAGATAATAATTCTAATTTTTCATCTAAAGTCATATTAGGTAATTTATCTTTTAGATGTAACTCTTTATATAAATTACCACTTGTATTAAAGAAAGTCTTTATATCTTTACCACTAATTTCAAAAAATTTCTTTAATTCTTCTTTAGTAGGATTATTAGTAACTATATTTCTATCAATATATTTAATATTATTATCATCTAAAAACTTTTTAGCTTTCCTGCAAGTACTACATTTTGGATATTCAATAAATATATACATTAGTTCATCACCAAACTTATTATACTAGACTTTAAGACAAAAGAAAAGTAGTGATTAACCACTACTCTAAATTAAGTTTATTTTTAAGAATGTAATTAGTTATAGGAGTAATTATCGCTGTAATAATAATTACAAGTCCTATTAATATTGCAAATAAGATATTAACTGATGCTATCGCACCTACTTCATTATCTAAGCTTCTTACAAAATCTGGACTTATCACGCCTATTAAGGCAAGAGAGAAAGTAAAGTACATCTCATAGATAATATAAATAACTATATATGCAAGAAAACTAAAGCCTAGTTTATTAGTATTTTTTAACTGTCCTAAGGCAATAGATAAGAAACACACAGCAAGGCCTGAGATATATGCTACTATCATAAGAACTGTTATTAGTATTAACATAACTACTGCATCAGTTGGTATATCTTTAAAGAAGTTAGCAATGCCACTTGCAAAACTACTCCATTCTCCATTACCAATTACTAGTATTAAAATAGAAATAAACATAACAACAATGCTTGTAATCATAGTAGTTACACCTGTTATAAATTTAGATGTTATAATAGTACTTTTCTTAACTGGTAAAGTATTAGTTAAATAACCTCTTTCAGTGGCAAAGTCTAAATAGAAATCTCTAATACTTAAGAAAAATGTACCTACTACTAATACCATTAATATTACAACATAACTTAATATCATAAGGACATTTAATGTTGCGAATAAGTTAGATGTATCAGAAAGATTATTAAGGATAACTGTTAATATGGTAATAACAATTGTAATTAAATAGATTGGTAGTAAAGTCTTATATAGATTCTTAAAATCATATTTTAATAATTTACCTAACATTTAAATTCCTCCCTAAATAAATCATTAATAGAAAGTTTTGTTTCTTTTCTAATCTCATCTGTACTACCACATCTTACAACTTTACCATTTTTTAAGAATATTACTTCATCTAAGACTTTCTCTAAATCACTAATTAAGTGTGTTGAAATAAGTAGTGAAGCATCATCACTGAAATTAGTAAGTATAGTATTGATGATATAATCTCTAGCAGCAGGATCTATTCCTCCAATAGGTTCATCTAAAATATATAGTTTCGCTTTTCTACTCATAACAAGTATTAATTGTACTTTTTCTTTAGTACCTTTAGACATTGTCTTTAATTTTTGATTTAAATCAAGATTTAACTTACCTATTAACTCTTTCGCTTTATCTATTCTAAAGTCTTCATAAAAGTCTTTAAAATAGTTAAGTAACTCTATTACTGTCATATTATTATTTAAATAATTTTTATCAGGTAAGTAAGAGATTAACTTCTTAGTTTCAACTCCAAGGTCTAGTCCTTCTACTTTAATAGAACCAGAGTCTTCTTTTAATAAATCATTTATTAACTTAATAAGAGTTGTCTTACCACTACCATTAGGTCCTAAAAGTCCTACAATTTTACCTTTAGAAATTTTAAAGGTAACATCATCTAATACTCTATTATTACCATAACTTTTACTTACATGACTAACTTCTAATAAAGCCATTAAATTTCACTCTCCTTTAGTATTTTCTTAATATCAGTATCACTATATCCTAAAGATTTCAAATTATTAATAAAATCTTGATATAGACTTTTTGCAAGTAATCTTTTCTCTTTTAAGATAAACTCCCTATCTTCTGTAACATATTTACCACTAGTTCTAACTGTATAAATAAATCCCTCTTCTTCTAATCCCTGTAAAGCTTTTTGCATTGTATTAGGATTTACTTGATATTTTAAGGCAAAATCACGAACAGATGGTATTTTACTACTAGGTAGTAACTCACCTTTAAATATCTCTTTTTTAATTATTTCTTCTAGTTGTAAATAGATAGGTTTATCATTATCAAAAACATAACTTATAATTATCACCTCTTTTTTGTATCGCTTGATTAATACAGTTATACAATAAATATATGTTACTGTCAAGAAAAAAGAAGCAAAAAGCTTCTATTATACATAAGTAAAATCAGTTACTCCACTGCCTTTAAATATATCTGCAGATGATATACTCCATTTATCTCTTTTTACTAATACTTCTGTTAAATTTGTAGTGTTTTGAAACATTACATTATATTTTGTTACTTTAGACGTGTCAAAGCTTGTTAAATTAAGGGTAGTTAGCTTTTCGCACTTAACAAACATCATGCTCATATCAGTTACATTTGAAGTATCAAAACCACTTAAATCTAAAGTTTGAAGATTAGCACAAGCATAAAACATTCTACTCATATTAGTTACATTTGAGGTATTAAATTTTTCACCAAAAATAATTTTTTCTAACTTCATAGGCTCCATATATGCTCCATCAAACATTCCACTCATATTAGTAACTTTCGAAGTATCAAAACTACTTAAATCTAACTCTGTTAAATTAGAAGTTACATAAAACATATAACTCATATCTGTAACTTGTGAAGTATCAAAATTGCTTAAATCAAGTTCTATCAAGTTAGAATTGTCATAAAACATTCTACTCATATTAGTAACTTTCGAAGTATCAAAATTACTTAAATCTAATTCTAAAAGATTATTACATTTCATAAATATTGACCTCATATTAGTAACTTTTGAAGTGTCAAAATTACTTAAATTTAAAGTTTGTACCCCAATGCCTGCGAGCATATAACTCATATCCGTAACTAAACTAGTATCTAAACTGCTTAAATCTATTGTTGTTAAATTGGAAAAGCCTTCAAAATAACTACTCATGTTATAGTTAGCAACTATTTTACCTTCTCCACCTAAAGTTAGTTTATAGGTTCCAACCCCTGTTCCATCGTCTTCTACATATGCTATTACATTACCATTTTGTTTTTCTGAGATATCCCAACTTTCTATTACTCCTTCTGGTATTATTGTATTATCTTTTGTTACTATACTAGTTATATTATTTTTATATTCATTAGTATGAAAGTCTTCACTTCCTGCTACTCTCATCATTCTGTCTTCCATAGATAACCCTGCTTTTCCATATACGTTTACTTTAACCGCAAAGGTTAGGCCTCCTCCATCTCCTTGAGGATTGTACTCTTCAGTCACATACATTCTTAATCTGTAATCATTAGATTCACTTGCATTCATACTACTTGTATATAAACTCATCTCTCCTGCAGGACGTCCTGTATATTCATTAGAGTCAGTTTCTTCATTATACACTTCAGGTGTCATTAATTGTTCTTCGTCTTCCCCATTTAATTTAGTTAAGTAAAGTTTAATATTAGAACCATCTATGGTTCCTTCCCCTACTTCTTTTGCACTCACTTCATAGTTGATATTAACATCACCTGTTATTTCACTACTAACTGTAAAATCAAAGTACTCTCCTTCTTTTAATCTTGTTGTACCTGTTGCGTCACGAGTAGGTAGTGCATTACTTAACTTTATAGTATTATCACTTTCTTCATAAGTCATCGTAATAGATCCTGTTGTAATCTTGTTAGGAACACTACCTTGCCTGCTAAAACTAAAGGCTGCATAACTTACTCCTATTATCGCTATTAACACAACTACTAATATCACTATTATTACAATGTTTTCTTTCTTCTTTAAATTCATTTTTCATTACTCCTCCACTATTTTTTTCTAACACTAAAAAGAACAGAATATAATTATCCTGCTCTTATATCATAATGAAAGAAAGTAATTTTATTACTTATTCTACTACTAAACTGCCCCCCCCCAGGTAACTACTTGTAAACGGATGCTGGCGTTTCTTTTCATAAATTTCTTACCTTCTTTCTTATTTTTATTAACTTAATATTAGCATAATATACTATTACAATTCAATATATATTTTAGATTTATACATTTTTTTACTATATTTTTAATTTAAAGGTTTTAGGAGCATAATAATATATTAAGATTAAAGATATTATAGAGTAAAGTACTACAAAGATTATCATAATAATTCCAAAGATAAATGTAGACACTTCTATTCTTGAAATATAGTAACATGCCCAGTAAGTAATGAGACTAGCGATTGTATAAGTAGTACTTTTCATTTCCATTCCAATATTATATGGCTGCAATAAATAATATAAGACTAAATTATGAATAGAAAAGAATATAGACATTGAGATAATTGATAGTATTATAATTATATAATTTAAGGGGTTAGTTGTCCCTCCACTTAAATATAAAAGTATCGCTAGGACTAATGCAAGAACTGTAGTTGGTAATAAGTTAATAACTATTACAGTCTTAAGTCTTTCTTTAAATAAAGATAAAACTATCTTAGGTTCTCTATAAAACCTATAGAATAACATTGAATGATCACAGTTCATAAACATAGCATTAGTAATATTTTTACCAGTATTTATAAAATACATTAAGAATAACATATAAGGTAAAAGTAATAAGGCAAATGTATTAATACCTTGTTTTAAAGCAGGAATAAAGAATATTAGTATTCCTAAAATAATTCCTATTATCAAAACAAACATAGTTGTCTTTTTAGCACTGTCAATAAGAATTTTACGATGGCGTTTTACAAACAAGTCATGGAAATAGGCAAAGCCAGATTTATCACTAGTAATACCTTTATCAAGAGTAATCTGTTCCCTACTCGTTTTAGTAATTAATTCAGTGTTATTAGAGGTGTTTGTAACAAAAATATTATCTTGTTTTAATAATTCTTTACATAAATATTGATAGTTATCATAAGTTAATACTTTTCTAAAAGATATTACTCCTAGTATTAAAGTAATTATAAAAACTATATAGAAAACATTAACAGGTATAACTAAATTATAGTATGGTAATAAATAACCTATTAATAGTAGTGATATTATTAAACCAAAGTATAAAGTCCAAGACTTAGGTTTATTTTCATTTATAATGATATTTTTCTTTTTCATGCGATAAAAATAGAATTCTACAGCAATTGATTTAACACTTACAGTAAATAATACTAACATTAAGGCTTGATACCAAGTAATAACATTAAAGAATAATAAAATTAAAGATACTAACTGTCCTATAAAGATACTTCCTAAAAAATAAATAAAGTTAGGAATAATATAGTCTTTCGCCCTCATTTTCATTAAGACTATTAAATAGTATTTATCTCTTGTAGGATTAAATATTTCTGTATTAGAAAAACTTCCAATTAATGCTAGAAATATATAGATATGAATTATGTAACTAACATCAAAACCTTTATAAAGAGTTAAAGGTAATAATAAGAACATATAAATATATAGTAGTTTATAACCAAATGTTCTAATTAATTCTCTTATAATAAAGATTATAAAACTAATTACTTTAAAGCTCTTAAAGCCATAAAACTTAGTAGGTATTATTTTACCTATTAAAGGTAATTTACTAATACCATAAATAATCTGATTAACAGTATAAGCATTCTTTACTTTTAAGGATATTAAAAAGTTATTAAGCATCTTCTTCACCTTTTAAGATATTAATTATTTTATTCTTTAATTCTTTATCTGTTAATTCATCTCTTTTTATTTCTAAAAGCTCGCACTTTTGTAAAACTACTATCTCATCACATAAATCTAAGGCAAGTTCCATAATATGAGTAGAAAAGATAAGAATTCTATCCTTTTTCATTTTCTTTAATAACTCTTTCATCTCTTCTGCTACTACAACATCAAAAGATGTTAAAGGCTCATCTAATAATAAAATATTAGGACTTGCTATTAAATAGATTAACATCTGCATTTTATTCTTCATACCATGAGAATAATCTTTCATAAGCTTATCTCTATCTTCTTTATCTATTTTAACTATATCAAAATATTCATCGATAGTTTTTAAGTCTTTAATGTTATCTTTATTAATATCTATAAAGTATTTTAAAAACTCTCTTCCTGTTAAGAATTCTGGTACTACAGGAGTTGATAGAACATAGCCTATATCACTACTTTCTATTTTTTTATTAGACTTTCCATCACTTAAATAAAACTCTCCACTATCACACTTTAAATCTTCATTTAAGCAGTTAAAGAAAGTAGTCTTTCCTGCTCCATTTCTCCCTAATAAGCCATAAATCTTACCACTTTCAAAAGTAAAATTAATATTTTTAAGTACTTCTTTTTTATCAAAGCTTTTACTTAGATTTTTTATTACTAACTTCATAATAACTCCTCATTTCTTTTTAAGTCTATCATAGGTAAATCTAAATATCAACATCTATAATTTCTACTTAAAATAATATTTTATATAGTGGTAAAAATTACCAGTAAAAACTTTGTATTTTTAATTGTTATAAAATATATAATATGTTACTATATATCTAGGAACATTTAATAGTTGGGTGAGGCCAAATTCTTATGGGAAGGAGGTCGATAAGAAATGAGTTGGAAAGATTTCTTTATCTTATTTCAAGCATTTATTATCCTTCTTTTAGTATTATTACTGTTTATTGTTTTAATATAAAAGAAAGTCACCTAACTCACATCCGATGAATTAGGTGAAACAACAATTATATAGGTTTCACTCAACATGGGAATATTAAGTGTTCCTACTTTTTTATTTTATGCAAATTTCTCCTGCATATTAATAGTATCACAAAATATTATATTTTTCAAGGTATCTTAAGCAAAAAAACTACTGGTGATATTTTCCTATTTTATAATTATTTATAATATCTTTGCTTATCTTAAGATTACCTCTACCTACTCCTAAATTATAATTCTCTTTTCTTGTTCCGTGATAATCACTTCCTCCTGATATTAAGAGATTTCTTTTCCTTTCAAAATCAAGTAAATAATTAGTTTGCTCTTCACTGAATGTTGTATAAAAGCACTCTACTCCATCTAAAGAAACTTCGTTATAAATTCTATCTAAAAATTCTTCTGTATCCTCAAATTTATATTGATAAGGATGAGCTAAGAAAGCAATACCACTGTTTTCATGAATAAGATTAACTATTTCTTTAATAGGTAAATGAAACTCTAACTTATTAATATATAAAACACTATTTTTATTATTTAGTCCTTTTCTTAAAAAGTCACTAAAATCATTCCAAACATCTTCTTTTATTTTTTCTTTATTACTAGGATATTTCTTTAACTCACCATAAATTGCTCTTTCATAATATTTAGATTCTGGCATTGGCTTTTTTGGAATATTAAATTCTAAATTTAATTCTTCTATTTTATCAAGTAATTTATTATATAAAATTTTCGTTCTATTATTAATTTTTTCATCAGTATAAAATTCTTCTAAATATTTATTAACACTTTTATAATCAAAGCCATATCCTAATACTTCTATTAATCTATTATCAAAGCTAGTTGTAAATTCACACCCTACTATAATATCTCCTTTATATATTTCTTTTACATTAAACTTTTCCATTTCAAAATAGGCTTTACAAGTATTATGATCTGTTATAGAAATAACTTCTAAACCTATATCTTCCGCTTTTTCTAATAGTTCTTTAACTGTATCTGTTCCATCAGAATAAGTTGTATGCATATGTAAATCTATCATTATTTA
>CALVIY010000006.1 GCA_944331955.1 uncultured Bacilli bacterium | reverse complement strand
ACTTGACATAAAAAAAGCCTTATACTATAAGGGATGCTTTAAGATTATCAAATACTCAAACTGTCAAACTTCGGTAGAAATCAGATACAGGAATTTGATGGAGAAATAATAGAAACATATCATTCTATTTTTGTAGTTAAATTAGTTGATGATAATAATATTAAGTCTTTTTCATATAATGATTTAATTACTTCTAGTTTAGAAATCTCAAAGTAATAGGGTGTACGTAAAATAATTGACAATGTTTTAAAAATACTATTGCAAAAGTTAGTTAACTGGTATAGAATTGACTTATAAGACTTAGTATTAGGAGGTTACATATGAAAATTACATCTGTAAATGTACGTAAAATTGAAAAAGAAGGAAGTCGTATGAAAGGTATTGCATCTGTATTGCTAGATGATTCTTTTGCTGTTCATGATATTAGAATCATTGAAGGTGATAATGGCCTTTTTATTGCTATGCCAAGTAGAAAGACTCAAGCTGGTGGATATCGTGATATTGCACATCCAATAAATCCAGAAGTTAGAGCGATGTTTCAAGATAAAATTATTGAAGCATATAATAACATTAAAGATGAAAATACTAAAGAAGATTAATTCTTCTTTTTTTCATATTTATTTTTCTTTTGCATATCATTTATTAGGTGATGATATGGAAAGTAAGGAAGCAATTATAAATAATTATAATCATAGTATTACTATTACAGAAAGAAAAAATTTACTTATTACTGGAGTTAAAAAAATAGAGAACTTTGATAGTGAAGAGTTTTTACTTGAAACAGTTATGGGATTTTTAGTTGTTAAAGGTGAAGATTTGGAACTTGTTAAATTAGATACTTTAGCAGGTAATGTTTCTATTAAAGGCTTGATAAAAGGTTTTTCTTATATGGATGAAAATAATGGTAAAAAAGAAAAAGACGGTTCTAGTGTCTTTAATAGATTGTTTAGATGATGAGTTTATCTGAACAAGTAGTAGCTTTAATTTTCTCTTTTATATATGGGGGAATTTTATCAGTCTTATATAATTTTAATTATAATTTGCTTTTCTATAAGAAAAAAAGTATTAAGATTTTCTTTAATTTTATATTTGTTTTAGATTTAGTACTTATTTATTTTCTTACTATGAGAAAAATAAATAATGTAATTATTCATCCATATTTTTATTTGTTTATAATATTTGGCTTTTCCTTGTTCTTTGATTTTAGTAAGAGGTTTAGAAAACTATTAAAGATGCCTGAAGTCAAGAAAAAAATAAAAAAAGATGACCAAAAGTGTAAAAAGTAACTAGTTAATATTGAACTAGTTTTTTTATAATATTATAATATATGTTAGGAAAGTGGGTGAAAATTTAATGGCTACAAAGGGTAAAAAGAAGAAAAAATTAGGTCCTGTTATTTTACTTTGTGTCTCTTTTGCTGTTATTATTTTTACCACATTTACAATTTTTAGGTATTGGACTATGATATATAGTAAATATCAGGAGAAAGGTGAATTAAAGAAAGAACTTGCTTCTTTAAAGGATAAAGAGGAAGAGTTAGAATCTGATGTAAAAAAACTTCAAGATTCTGATTATGTTGCAAGATATGCTAGAGAAAAATATTATTATTCAAAAGATGGAGAATTAATTTTAAAAATACCTGATGAAGATGAAGAGGAGGATAATTAGTCAGTTTTGACAGGATGATGTTTATGGATGTTTTGAATTTATATAAAGATATTAAAGTTAAAGATGGAGATTTTTTAGTGTTTGCATGTAGTTATGGACCTGATTCTATGGCTTTATTTAAAACACTTTTAGAATATAGAAAGTATCATGATGTAGTTTTAGTTTGTGCTCATGTTAATCATGATAGAAGAAGTGAGAGTGCTAAAGAAAAGGAAGATTTAGAAAAGTTTTGTAAAGATAATAATGTAATATTTGAGTATATGAAAATAAATAGATATGGTGATGATAATTTTCATAATGAAGCGAGAAATATAAGATATCAATTCTTTGATGAGATTGTAAAAAAATATGATGCTAAGTACTTATTTACTGCTCATCATGGTGATGACTTGATGGAAACAATTTTAATGAGAATTGCTAGAGGTTCTACTTTAAAAGGATACAGTGGCTTTAGTAAGTTAGTTAAAATGGATTCTTATTACATTTATAGGCCTTTTATTGGTTTAACTAAAGATGAACTTTTAGAATATTGTCATAAAGAAAAAATACCTTATGCGGTTGATAAAAGTAATTTTAGTAATGTTTATACTAGGAATAGATATCGTATGGAAGTTCTTCCATTCTTAAAAAAAGAAGATAAGGATATTCATAAGAAGTTTTTAAAGTTTAGTAATATATTAAGTCAAGCGGATGAGTTTATAGAAGAGGAAGCATCAAAAGTTATTGTTAAAGTACTTAGAGATGATAAACTTTATATAGATAGATATTTGGAAATTAATACTTTTTTGAAAAGAATTATTTTAGAAAGATTTGTTTTGTCTTTTTATCAAGATGATTTAATGCTAATTAATGATAGGCATTTAGATTTAATAGATAAACTTATTAGTAGTAAAAGAAGTAATTCTAAGATAAGTCTTCCAAATGATGTAGAGGTTGTTAAGAGTTATAATACTCTTTCTATTAGAAGAAATCCTGTTTTACTTAGTAGTTATGAAATTGAAATAGGTAGCGATGGTACTAGTGAAATATTACTTCCTAATGGCCATAAATTGTTTCGTTTAGATGAAGTTAAAGGTAATAGCAATAATATTATTAAACTATCTAGCAGGGAAGTAGCTTTGCCTTTAATTGTTAGAACTAGAAGATTAGGTGATGTTATGGCTATTAAAGGGGGAGGACATAAGAAAATAAAAGATATTTTTATAGATAGTAAAATTCCTTCTTCAGATAGAGAATTGTGGCCTATAGTAGTTGATAGTCGTGGTCATATTGTTTTTGTTCCAGGACTAAAAAAATCTAAATTTGACAAGACTAATAATGAGTTTTATGATATAATACTGAGATATGAATAAAAAAAGGAGAGATTTTTCATGAATGTAAATAAAAAAGTAGTAAAAAAAGGTTTACTTCCTTATGTATTTTTGCTTTTAGTGATGCTTGGTGTTGTTTATTTTGTAAGTGTTGCTAATCAAAAAGTAAATGTTTTAACTTATGATAAATTTATATCTAGTCTTAATGATAGAGAAGTTGAAACTATTACTGTTACTCCTCGTGATAGAGCGAAAATTTATGAGATTACTGGTACAATGGATGATTATAAAGAAAATGAATCTTTCTTTGTTAGAGTACCTCTATCTGATCAAGTAATGAAAAAATTAGTGGAAGCTAGTGATAAATATGATTTTGAATTTACTAGTACTGCTGATCCTGAGTCTAGTACACTTTTATTAGTTTTAGTAAATGTTTTACCTATTGCTATCTTAGCATTTATTTGTTTTTGGTTTTTAACTAAACAAATGGGTGGAGGTAAGAATTCACTTGATTTTGGTAAGAGTAAAGCTAAGTTATCTAGTGAGAAGAATAAAGTTACATTTAAAGATGTTGCAGGACTTAATGAAGAAAAAGAAGAGGTTAAAGAGTTAATAGACTTTTTAAAGAATCCTAAGAAGTTCCAAAAGTTAGGAGCAAGGATTCCTAAGGGGGTACTTTTATATGGTCCTCCAGGAACAGGTAAAACATTACTTGCTCGTGCAGTTGCAGGTGAAGCGAATGTTCCTTTCTATTATATTAGTGGATCTGATTTCGTTGAATTATTCGTAGGTGTTGGTGCTAGTCGTGTTCGTGATATGTTCCAACAAGCTAAGAGAACTGCTCCTTGTCTTATCTTTATAGATGAAATTGATGCTGTAGGACGTCAAAGAGGTACTGGTATTGGTGGTGGACATGATGAGAGAGAACAAACATTAAACCAATTACTTACTGAGATGGATGGATTTGGTGAAAATGAGGGTATCATTATTATTGCTGCTACTAATAGACCTGATGTTTTAGACCCTGCTTTACTTCGTCCAGGACGTTTTGATAGACAAGTTACTGTTAATTTACCTGATGTTAAGGGACGTGAAGAAATACTTAAAGTTCATGCTCGTAATAAGGTGTTAGCACCTGGTGTTAATATTCCTGCACTTGCTAAGAGAACTCCAGGATATTCTGGTGCAGATCTTGAAAACTTACTTAATGAAGCAGCTTTACTTGCCGTTAGACGTAATAAAGATGCTATTACTATGAGTGAGATTGATGAAGCAAGTGATAGAGTATTAATGGGGCCTGCTAAGAATAGTGCTAAAAGAAGTGAAAATGATCGTAAATTAGTTGCATATCATGAATCTGGACATGCTGTTGTTGGTATTAAGTTAGCTGGAGCTAATGATGTTCAAAAAGTTACTATTATTCCACGTGGTTCTGCTGGTGGATATAATATGATGATTCCTAGTGAAGAGAAGATATGTCGTACTAAGACTGATTTACTAGAAGAAATTACAGGTTTACTTGCAGGTCGTGTTAGTGAAGAGATTGTATTTGGTGAAGTTACAACTGGTGCTCAAAATGACTTTGAGAAAGCTACTAAGATAGCAAGAGCTATGGTTACTGAATATGGTATGAGTGATTTAGGACCTATGCAATTAGAAGAAAGAGAAGGTAGTGCTTTCTTAGGTAGAGATTATGCTAAGACTCGTAACTTCTCTAATGAAGTAGCTCATGAAATAGATCAAGAAATGAGAAAGATTATTGATAAATGTTATGATGAGGCTACTAGAATAATTAAAGAAAATAGAGATTTACTTGATTTACTTGCTAAGACATTATTAGAGTATGAGACTTTAACTAAAGAACAAATTGATTACTTAGTAGAACATGGAGAGATGCCAGATGAAGAAGAAGAGACTAATTATGAAAATATGAGTTTAACTAAGTTAAAAGAACTTGCTAAAGAAAAAGGAGTTAAGGGATACTCTAAGATGAATAAAGCTGAACTAATAAAAGAACTTGAAAAATAGTTCTTTTTTCTTTATTATATAAATGTATTTATCCACTTAAACTGTGGAAAAAGTTGGAGGTAGTTGTAGTGAAAGCGAAGAAAGCAGTTGAAAAAGAAATAGGAGAGTTTAGAAAGTTTATAAGTAGAGGTGCTGTTTTAGATATGGCTATTGGTGTTATTATTGGAGGTGCTTTTTCTAAAATAGTTAGTAGTTTAGTAGATGATATATTTATGCCTTTAATTGGTGTTATGTTAGGAGGACTTGACTTTAGTGGTTTATCTATTAAAATAGGTGATGCTTCTATTATGTATGGTTCTTTTATACAGAGTATTGTAGACTTTTTAATCATTGCTTTTTGTATCTTTGTAATGGTTAAGATAGTTACTAATATTAGAGATAGAGCAGATAAGAAGTTAGGAATAGAACATAAAAAAGAAGAGAAGAAAAAAGATGAACAAGTAGCGTTACTTGAAGAGATTAGAGATTTGTTAAAAAAAAATAAAAAAGTTGGAGGAAATAGATAATGGAATTATATGAATTTAGTGAAGATAGAAAGAAAATATTAGTTTATGAATTAGAAGCAATAAAAGAAGAGGTAAAGAAATATAAAGAAGAACATTTAAGAAGAAGGTTTTATGATTTAGAAACTGTTAATAAAGATTTAATTGACTGTTTGTTAAATGGTAGGGCAATATATGAGTGGAGATTAAAATGTAAAAATAAAGATTTGCGTGCTGATTTAATAACTAGTAGTAGTGAAACTGAATATCAAAAAGTAGTTAGAGATAATCTATTAAGAAAATATTATAATAGTGAATGTCTAGATTTTAATGTAACACAGGTGAATAAGACTAATGCTAAATTAGATGCATTTAGTCCATATGCATTGTTACCACTTGGTAATTATGAAAGTGTTTATTCTCATACTGATGATATTGATTGGTATAGATTTCCTAACTTATTAGTTTTGCATAATAAAGATTTGGTAGGATTGCATTTTTTAGAGCAAGGTAATTATAAAGGTATTGCTTTAGATAATATAGTTAGTAGAGAAACACCATTTTATCTTTTTGATTTAGAATTTAAAAATGAATATAACTGTTCTGTGGAAGTTTTGGATTTACCTGTTATGAAGGAAGCAAAGGAAAATATAGAGTATAGTTCAAAAGTATTAACTTTATATCGTAATAGTGTTAAAAAATAAAAGTATCTAATTTGTGTGAAAAATACTTGTATCAAGATTGTCTTTAGTATATAATATGCTTAAGGGAACTTCAACAGTTGAGTGTCTACCTCCTTGAAAGGAGGTTTGATAGATATGAATAAACGTATCTTTGTATTAAAAGTACTTAAGCATATCTCTATCATTTTATCTCTAGTTATCATATTGATAATAGTAATAAAAAAATGACACTTAATTCATCTAATGAATTAAATGTCTTCCTACAATAATATTTTGGGGTAGGCATTCAACAAGGCAATGTTGAACGTTCCCTTAATAGTTTATGTAAATTTCTTTTACATATTCATAGTAACATAAAAGTTTATATTTTGCAAGTGTTAGGTGATTTTATGTGGAAAATAGGTAATGTAGAAATAGATAATAGAGTTGTTCTTGCTCCTATGGCTGGTATTTGTAATAGTGCTTATCGTAAGATTGTTAAAGAGATGGGTTGTGGTCTTATCTATGCTGAAATGGTTAGTGATAAAGCAATCTGTTATGATAATAAAAAGACTATTGATATGCTTTATATGGAAGATGTTGAACGTCCTATTACGCAACAGATATTTGGTAGTGATGTAGATAGTTTTGTAGAGGCTGCTAAATATATAGAGAAAGAAATGAGACCTGATATTATTGATATTAATATGGGGTGTCCTGTGCCTAAAGTAGCTTTAAGGGCGCAAGCAGGTAGTGCTTTACTAAAAGATCCTAGTAAGGTAAAAGAAATAGTCAGTGCTGTTGTAAAAGCCGTAAAATGTCCTGTTACTGTTAAAATACGTAGTGGATGGGATGCTAATCATATAAATGCAGTTGAGATTGCTAAAACTTGTGAAGAAGCAGGTGCTAGTGCTATCTGTGTACATGGTAGAACTAGAAGTCAAGGTTATTCTGGTAAAGCAGATTGGAATATAATTCGTGATGTCAAAAATAGTGTTAAAATTCCAGTAATTGGTAATGGTGATGTTACTAGTCCTGAGAAAGCTAAGGAGATGTTAGACTATACCGGATGTGATGCTATAATGATAGGTAGAGCAGCATTAGGTAATCCATGGCTTATTAGAAATACAGTTCTTTATTTAGAAGGTAGACCTTATACTCTTCCTAGTACTATTGATAAAATAGATATGTGTATTAGACATTTAAATCTTTTAGTAGATTTAAAAAGTGAGAAGCAAGCTGTTTTAGAAATAAGAAGTCATGTAGGATGGTATTTAAAGGGTGTTAAAGGAAGTAATGAAATTAAAAATAAAATTTATAAAATGACTAAAATATATGATATACTACAAGTATTAGAAGAGTTTAAGGAGGAAGTTTATGAAGAAGAAAAATGTTTATGATAGAATAAAAGATGAAGAGAAAAAAATGCAGGAAGAAAATAAAGTTAAAAAGAGTCCTGATATTAAAGCGATGTTTAGCCAAAGAGTACTTGCATTTTTGATAGATTTAGTACTTCTTAGTATGATAACTTCACTTATTACAATGTTTATTCCTGTTAATGATACTGCTACTAAATTATATGAAGAACAAAATAGAGTTTTAGAGGGATATGTTGAGGGAACTGTTTCTATGGAGGAATATGTTAATCAGATGGTTGATATAAGTTATGATATATCTAGACAAACAGTTATTATCTCTATTGTTACTATTGTTATAAGTTTACTTTACTATGTTGTTTATCCATGTTATAATAATGGGCAGACTTTTGGTAAGAAGTTAATGAAAATTAAAATTAAGAAGACTAATGATAAAGAACTTACTATGAATGATTTACTTATTAGAAGTATGATTAATAATAGTATTTTAGTTAATATTATTAATGTTGCTTTAGTTCTTTTCTTAGGTAAAAACTTATATTTAAGTACTAGTAGTTTTGTTAGCATTATTCAATATTTAGTACTTACTATTAGTTTAATAATGATAGCATTTACTAAGAATGCTCAAGGATTACATGATAAAGCTGTTCATACTGAAGTGGTACAAGCTGATACAGTGAAGGAGGATGCATTATGTCAAGCAGGAAATTAAGCGAACAAGAATTAGTTAGAAGAGAAAAAGCAGAAGCTTTAAGAAAATTAGGATATGATCCATTTGGTAGTCGTTATGATAGAGAAGATTATGCTAATAATGTAAAAGAAAAATATGCAAATGTAGATCATGATGAATTTGAAAATATGACTGATACAGTTAAAGTAGCTGGTAGAATTATGTTTATTAGAAAGATGGGTAAAGCATCATTTTTCTCTATTAAAGATAAGAGTGGTTCTATTCAAGTATACATTTCTATTAATGATGTAGGAGAAGATATCTATTCTTTATTCAAGAGTGCTGATATTGGTGATATAGTTGGTGTTTATGGTAAAGTTATGAAGACTAGAACTGGAGAAGTTACTATTAAATGTTTAGAGTATACTCCTTTAGTTAAAGCTTTAAGACCACTTCCTGAGAAGTTCCATGGACTTACTGATGTTGAAGAAAGATATAGAAGACGTTATGTTGATTTAATGATGAATGATGAGTCTAGACGTGTTGCTTTCTTAAGACCTAAGATTATTCGTTCTATTCAAAACTTTTTAGATAATAGAGGTTTTGTAGAAGTGGAGACACCTGTTTTATCAACATTATTAACAGGTGCTTCAGCTCGTCCTTTTGTTACTCATCATAATAGTCAAGATCTTGATATGTATCTTAGAATTGCTTTAGAATTACCTTTAAAAAGACTTTTAGTTGGTGGTATGGAAAGAGTTTATGAAATAGGTCGTACTTTTAGAAATGAAGGAATGGATACTAGACATAATCCAGAGTTTACACTTATGGAAGTTTATCAAGCTTATTCTGATTTAGAGGGTATGATGGATTTAACTGAGAAGATGTTTGTTAATATTGCAGAGAATGTTATTGGTAAAATGGATTATCATTGGAATAACTATGATATTAATTTAAATGGACCATGGAAGAGAATTAGTATGGTTGATGCAATTAAAGAAGTTACTGGTATTGACTTTAAAAAGGAAATTAGTGTTGATGAAGCATTAGAACTTGCTAAAGAACATAAAATAGAAGTTCAAGAGCATGAACATAGCGTTGGACATATTATTAATCTTTTCTTTGAAAAATATGTAGAAGAAACATTAATTCAACCAACTTTCTTATATGGACATCCAGTAGAGATTTCTCCACTTACTAAGAAAAATAAAGATGATCCTAGATTTGTAGATCGTTTTGAACTATTTATTGGTGGTAGAGAAATGGCTAATGCTTATACAGAATTAAACGATCCAGATGATCAATTGGAAAGATTTGAAGAACAATTAAAAGAAAAAGATTTAGGTAATGTAGAAGCAAATGATATAGATATGGATTTTGTTGAAGCTTTGGAATATGGTATGCCTCCTGCTGGTGGTGTAGGTTATGGAATAGATAGACTTGTAATGTTCTTTACAGAACAAGAAAGTATTCGTGATGTAATATTATTCCCTACAATGAAACCTATTGATAAGTAGGTGTTACTATTAGTTTAAAGAAATATACTGATAAAGAGATTTTTAATATTGAGAGTAATAAGATTAAGATAATTAGAAAACTATCAGATATTAAAAGATTTGTTAAAGATACTGTGAATAAAGTTACTAATGCTAAAATTTATTTGGGTAAAATTACTTCTGCTCTTGTAGAAGTAATTAAGTCTAAAACTGATATTAATGTTGAAAATTGTAATGTTTCTTTGAAAGCAGATACAGTAAAACATATTTTAAAACATCATAGGGATTCTGTTACTGAAAGTAAAAGAGGACAAATTGCAATAACTGAAGATTTGAGAAGATTCCTAAAATTATAAGTGAATTTGATTATATTTCATCGTCTTTTGATTATAAATCTGGTAAGCCTGTTTTAACTTTTAAAAACTGGATTAAAAATAATTATTGCGTTGTTAATTATGTTTCAGACAAACATCATAATTTAGAGGTGCAGACTATGTATATACAAAAAAAGAACTCTGCCACTATGTATGATGT
Organism: uncultured Bacilli bacterium; assembly: GCA_944331955.1. Classification (GTDB taxonomy): domain Bacteria; phylum Bacillota_I; class Bacilli_A; order RF39; family UBA660; genus Onthousia. Next base: position 39,880 of record CALVIY010000006.1, on the reverse strand, counting down.
GCAAAGCCCCATACTAACGTCCAAAACGAATAGTGGTACGAGTTCTATAAAAGAAGTAAATACTTGGATTCAATATCCAAAAAGTGTTTCTTCTTTGTATGTTGATAATATATCACAGTTTGCGTTATATGTCAAAGATATACTATCTATTAATAGTAATATTCAAGAAATTTTAAAAAATACAATTGAAATATTTACTTCTTATGATTTTATGTTAGAAATATCTGATGAAGTCATTGTAATAGATGCAAATTCAAATGTTTGTAATTTAGTATATAGTTTATTTTACTAGTATAATTATATATAAATAATTGAGATAAGAGTTAAGTATTCTTATCTTTTTTCATATCTTATTTTGAGGTGGTGTTTTATTAAACCTATTATTGGTATTGTAGGAAGATTGTATTCTGGTGATTCTAATATTATTTGTGCGGAAGAGGTAAGACTTGCTGTTGTTAAAAACAATGGTATTCCTTTTTTGATATTACCGGTTGATAAGATTGATATGAGTTTGAAAGATCCTTGTAGTAAACCTTTTTATAGTGAAGAAGAAATTAAAGATTTAGAGAGTGTTCTAAGTTTTTGCGATGGTTTTATTTTACCTGGTGGAGATACTTGGTATCAGTTAGATGAAATTATTATTGATTATGCAATTAGATGTGATAAGCCTTTACTTGGTATTTGTTTAGGAATGCAAGTTTTAAGTAAAGTATTAAGTAATGATAAAAGAATAGGTTATGATAATACTATTAAAAATAATACTTCTATTAATCATTTTGAACCTAATAAGACTTATGTTCATTCAGTTATTATTGATAAGACTAGTAAACTTTATTCTATTATAGGCGAAGAAAAAATAATTGTTAATTCTAGACATAGTTATCATGTTAGAGAGTTAGATAATACTTTAATCTGTGCTAGGAGTAGTGATGGGTTAATAGAAGGTGTGGAACTTAAAGATAAGAAATTTATAATAGGAGTACAGTGGCATCCTGAATCTAATTTGGAAGATAAATATTCTAAGAAATTATTTAAGGCCTTTTTTCAAAATTTATAAAATTCACAAAAATTTCATCAAAAAGTTTTGTAAAAGCTTGTAAACTAAAGGAATTCTTCGTATAATTATAGTTGGAAGGAGAGGAAGATATGAAAAAGCATAATACGCTTAAAGTTGTTATTATAACACTACTTTTATTTGCTTTATTAACATGGATTTTACCTTGTGCAACTTATCAAACTGAGTATACAGAACTTGGTAGATATCAAGTGGGAATATTTGATATTTTATCATATCAATCAACTGTTCTTGGTTACTTTGGTTATGTTGCTTTATTTATATTAGTTGTAGGTGGGTTCTATGGTGTTTTATATAAAACAGAAGCTTATAGAAGAATGCTAGATAGTCTAGTAAAGAAGTTTAAAGGTAAAGAAGCAGTATGCCTAGTTATTATTATGGTGTTATTTGCATTTTTAACTTCATTTGCAGGATTACAATTAGCATTACTTATGTTATTCCCATTTGTTATTTCATTAGTACTTATGATGGGATACAATAAACTTGCTGCAACTGCTGTTACTGCAGGTAGTGTGGCTGTAGGTTTAATGGGTACAACATTTTCTTATAATACAACTCAAGTATTACAACAATACTTATCAGTAGAACTTACAGATTTAATCTGGGCTAAAATTATTCTTTTAGTATTAGGTGTAGTATTACTTGCTTTATTTGTTTTAAAATTTGGTAAGAAAGCTGGTACTAAGAAAGTTGAAGATAAAGAAGAATTTATTCCAGAAGAAGTTAAGGCTACTAAGACTAAAGAAAATGCCAAAGATAAAAAACATAAAGTTAGAGTTTGGCCTTTAGTAGTAATTTTAGATTTAATGCTATTAGTTACAATTTTAGGATTTATTCCTTGGAATGGTGCTTTTGGTATTACTTTATTTGATGATATTACTACTGCTATTACTGAATTTGAATTATTTGGATTCCCTATCTTTGGTAAAATTTTAGGAGCAGTTAGTGCTTTTGGATATTGGACTTTAGTAGAGCTAGTGACTCTAATGTTACTTGCAATCATTATCCTTAAATTTGTTTATAAAATTAAATGGGATGAAGTATTTGATGGATTTGGTAAAGGTGTTAAAAAAGCTTTAGTACCTGCTTTAATAGCTATACTAATTTATACTTGTTTAGTACTTACTACTTATGATCCATATCAATTATTTATCTATAAATTTATTTTAGGATTAACTAAAGGATTTAATATCTTTACTACTGGATTAGTTGTTCTTATCTCTAGTATCTTTAATGGAGATCCACTTTATGCTTTCTATAGTGTGTTACCATACTTTGTAAGTGTAGTTACTAATACTGATAATTATCAACTTATTGCTGTAATATTCCAGAGCTTATATGGTATTGTTACTCTAGTAGCACCTACTAGTATTCCACTTATGTTAACTCTTTCTTATACTAATACTTCATATAAAGATTGGTTTAAGTATATCTGGAAATTATTAGTAGCATTACTTGTATTAGCATTTATAGTGTTTACAGTATTATTACTAATCATATAGTAGTTTTGACCCTTAGGGGTCTTTTTTTTGTCATTTTTTTGGGGCTTTAATTTCTTGATTAGATTAAGTAAAAATCCTTACAATATTATTAGATTGGAGGAATTTTATGTTTTCAAGATTTAGTGAAGAAGCGCAAAAAGCTTTAATACTTGCTAAAAAAGAAATGAATAATTTAAGACATCCTTATGTTGGAAGTGAGCATTTGTTTCTTGCTATACTTTCAATGAAGGATTTGGATATTACTAAAGTACTTGCAACTTATAATATAACATATGAAATATTTAAAAAAGAACTTATTAGAATAGTAGGGGTTGGTAGTGAAGGAAATGAATGGTTTTTATACACTCCTTTATTAAAAAGAGTTATAGAGACTGCTATATTAAATAGTAAAGAGAAAGGTGAGGTAGAAGTTAGTGTTAATGAGTTATTACTTGCAATACTTGAAGAAGGAGAAGGGGTTGCGATTAGACTTTTGATTGGTCTTAATATAGATGTAGATGAGATATATAACTCTATATCAAAAGACTCTAAAGTTAGTAATAAAGCCTTACACAAGAAGTTGCTTGTAGAAGACTTTGCTGTTAATCTTAATAAAAAGATTGTAGGTAATGAGGTTGATCCTGTTATAGGGCGTGATGATGAGATTAAAAGTTTAATAGAGATACTATGTAGGAGAGGTAAAAATAATCCTTTACTAATTGGTGAAGCAGGGGTTGGTAAGACTGCTATTGTTGAAGAACTTGCTAGAAGAATAGTAGAAGGTAATGTTCCTAAACCACTTAAAGGGAAGACTATTCTTTCATTACCTATGGCTAGCTTAGTAGCAGGGACTAAATATAGAGGAGAGTTTGAAGAGAGGGTTTCTAAGATATTAAAAGAACTTGAAGAGAATGATGATATTATTGTCTTTATAGATGAAGTTCATACGATAGTAGGAGCAGGAGGTGCAGAAGGAGCGATTGATGCATCTAATATTATAAAGCCTGCTTTAGCAAGAGGTAAGATACAGTTAATTGGAGCGACTACTACTTATGAATATCATAACTTTATAGAAAAGGATAAGGCCTTAAACCGAAGATTTCAGATTATTATGATAGAAGAGCCTAGTACTAATAAGACTAAAGAGATATTAAAAAAACTAAAGTCTTTATATGAAGCATATCACTTTGTTAGTATTAGTGATGATATTATTGATTTAATAGTAGACCTTAGTGATACTTATATTTATGAATATTATCAGCCTGATAAGTCTATTGATATATTAGATGAAGTTTGTACTAAAGCCTCACTATTAGAAAGTAAGAATGATACTGAACTTTTAAAGATAAATATAGAACTTCAGGAAGTTATAAGTAATAAGAAGAAAGCGATTATAAAACAAGACTTTGATTTAGCTTCTACTTATAAAGAGAAAGAAAAAGAGTTACTTACTAAGAAGAATGACTTGGAACTTAATTTAATGACTAAGAGAAAGCCTAAAAAAATAACTAAAGAGATGGTTGCAGATGTTATATATTTAAAGACTAAGATACCTATTTATGAGATTAATAAAAGTAGTAGAAAAATTATAAATAACTTAGATAAAAGTTTAAAAAAGATAGTTTTAGGACAAGATGAAATTATTACTAATTTGTGTAATAGAGTTAAGAAGGTTAGACTTGGATTTCAGGATAAGCCTCATATAGAATCTTTTTTATTCTGTGGAAGAACTGGTGTTGGTAAAACTTTATTAGTTAAAGAATTTGCTAACCTCTTGTATGGAGATGCTAACTTTATTAGGCTTGATATGAGTGAATATAAAGAGGCACATACTGTTAGTAAGATTATCGGTTCTCCTCCAGGTTATGTTGGTTTTGATAATCATTTAACTGTTCTTGATACAATTAGAATGCATCCTCACTCAGTTATACTTTTAGATGAGATAGAGAAAGCAAGTGGTGAAGTGATGAAACTATTTCTACAAGTGCTTGATGAAGGGGTATTAACTGATTCTAGGGGTAGAAAGGTTAGATTTGATAATGTGTTTCTTTTTATGACTACTAATTTAGGGTTTTCTAAAGATTCGATTGGTTTTACAGAATGTAAAAATAATATAGATATAGAAGAGTTTCTAGGTGTGGAATTTGTTAATAGAATAGGTAAGATTTATTATTTTAATGATATAAGTAAAGATGTTATTCACAAGATTGTGGAAAAAAGATTAAATGTGTTAATAGAAGGATTTAAAAAGAAAGATTTAAAGATAGAGATATCCAAAGAAGTTGTGGATAAAGTTATTAAAGAAAGCAACTATGAAAAATTTGGAGCGAGAAGAGTTGATAAAGTTATAGATGAAGTAGTTACTCCTATTATCGTTGATGCTTGGTATAATGGAAAGAAAGAGATAACAGTTTGACTAATTTAATATATAAATATTGGCTTTCTTTACATTCTGCTGTATCATTAATGTAAGAGGAAGTGATTTATATGTACTCTAGAGAAGTAAAAGAAATAGTAGAAAATGTAAGTAAGACATTTAAAGTACTGTTTGTTTTTGGACCTAGACAAGTTGGTAAAACAACACTTTTGCTTAGTTTAAAACCTGATAATATGGAATATATAACTTTGGATGATGAAGTTTTACGTGAGCAAGCAAAGAGTGATCCTAAATTGTTTTTAGAAGAACATCCTGCTCCTTTACTTATTGATGAAGTGCAATATGCTCCTAATTTGTTTTCTTATATAAAAATAAATGTTGATAGAGAAAATAAAAATGGGATGTACTGGTTAACAGGTTCACAACAATTTCATTTGATGAAAAATGTTAGTGAGTCTTTAGCAGGACGTGTTGGTATTATTAATTTAAATAGCTTTATGTATTCTGAGATAGTTAAAAATGAAAAGAAAGAATTTTTTGACCCTGCTAAATTAAATGAGTATAAAACTATGCCTAAGATTGATGTTAATAAATTATATGAGATAATATTTAAGGGGGGGAATGCCTACACTTTATATGGAAAAAGATATGTCACGAGATATTTATTTTAATAGTTATCTTGACACTTATATTTCTCGTGATGTTAAAGAATTGACAGAGATAGGAAATGAACTTAGTTTTAGAAAATTTATTGTAAGTGTGGCTTCAAGAACAGGAGAACAACTTAATTATACGGCACTTGCTAATGATGCTTTAATTAGTGTTCCTACTGCTGTTAGATGGTTAAGTATTTTAGTAACATCTGGACTCGTTTATTTACTTGAGCCTTATATGAATAGTGAACTTAAAAGAATAACTCATTTACCTAAAATTGTATTTATGGATACCGGACTTGCTGCTTATCTAGCAGGATATACTAGTGCAAGAGAGTTACAGCTTGGTTCTAGTTCAGGACATTATTTAGAAACATTTATTGTTAGTGAAATAATTAAAGCATATAATGCAAGAGGCATTACTCCTAATCTTTATTATTATCGTGATAAAGAGAAAAATGAAATTGATTTAATATTCTATAAGAATAATAAGTTGTATCCCTTAGAAATAAAAAAGACTGCTATTCCTAAAAAAGAAATGATTAAGAATTTTAGTAAGTTAGAAAAAACTAAAAAAGAAATAGGAACTGGGGGAATTATCTGTTTTTATGATACTTTGATTAAGTTAGATGAAAATAATTATATTATTCCTATTTCTAATGTTATTAATTATAGTGAGCCTCAAGATTAGAGTCTTGAGGTTTATTTGGTTTAGTATTAACTTTGTTAATAATTATTTTTTAAATTTTAATCAAAGAGTTGATAAAGTATATAATAAAGTATACAGTAAAGTATATATTAAATTATACAATAAATTGGAGGAGAGAAAGATGAATTTAGGAATTGAGTCTGAAAAAATAGAATTTAAAAAAAGTACAAGTGAGCTTATTGAAGGTGTTATATCATTATCTGCTATGCTTAATAAACATAATGAAGGGACAGTGTATTTTGGAGTAAAAAATAATGGTGATGTTATTGGTCAGAAAGATTTAAATGAAAATACTTTAAGAGATGTTTCGAGAAAAATTTCTGAAGGAATAAAACCTCAAATTATTCCTCATATATCATTAGAATTAATAGAAGATAAAAAAATTATTAAAGTATATGCTAAGGGAGATAATGTCCCATATTCTGCTTTTGATAAATATTATAGTAGGTCATTTGATGAAGATAAACAATTATCTCCAGAGATGCTTAAAGCATTAATAAATAAAGATGGTGAACCTGATTATATAGTAAAGAGGGCTGCATCTAATCAAGATTTGACATTTAAAATGCTTAAAGCTATATATATATCTAATGATATTAAAATAAATAATGATAAATTTGAAGATAATTTAGGGTTAAAAACAGATGATAATAAATACAATTTAATGGCAGAGTTATTAGCGGATTCTAATGATTTATCTATTAAAGTTGTTACATTTGCAGGATGTGATAAATCAGTTATGTTAAAAAGGACTGATTATGGCGGTAAGTGTTTGTTACTCTCTGTTAATAATGTTTTGGAATATATGGAAAGCATTAATGAAACTAAAGTAAAACTTGGTGGAATACAAAGAATAGAAGAAAAATATTTTGATTTTAGTTCTTTTAGAGAGGCATGGCTTAATGCTTGTGTTCATACTAAATGGTCTGAAGAAATTCCTCCTGCAGTTTATATTTATGATGATAGAATTGAAATTGTTTCTAATGGAGGACTACCATCTTCATTAACAAAGGAAGACTTTTTTGCAGGTGTATCAAAACCTATTAACAAAAAACTTTTAAAGATTTTTTGTGATTTGGATTATATCGATCAAACTGGTCATGGGATTCCTTTAATTGTAAAAAATTATGGAAAAAATGCTTTTTATATAAGTGAGCATACTATTATTGTAACTATACCACTTAATAAAGAATTATTAAGTGATGTTACATCTTTAGATGAATATTCTGATTTAAATGAAGCAGAGACTAAAATTTTATCATTGATTAAAAGTAATAATAGTTATAACATTGAAACTCTAATGAAATTAACTAATTATAGTAGGGTATATATTAATAAAATTATACGTTCGTTAAAAGATAAGGGGTATTTAAAACGTGAAGGATCATATAAAAATGGTTATTGGAGTGTATTAAAATAATTAATTTATTATGTTGTAGAAAAAACACTATTTATAAGATATAATATGGTTAAATAAAAACAAAGGAGATATTTATTATGGTTTATGGTAATAAAGAATTTTATCAATTAAGTGATGTTATATTTGGATTAAGGGTAGAATATCAGAAAGTTCAGAGAAAGTTAGAATCTTTGAAAGAGTATGCAATGCTTGATAGTCGATATGATAATTTGCACTTTTCACTTAATAAGAGAAATATTAATTATGATTATACATGGAAGTATAAAAGTTTTAACAGAGTAGTTTCAAGTACTTTGTTTGGATCTTATGTAGAAAAGAAAAATGGAGTTTACTGTTCTGATGAAGTTTTAACAATTATAGATAGTAAAAAGTTTGGTAAGATAGCTAAAAATATATTGGATGATAATTTTAGTGATGGAATAGAGTTATCTACAATATTTAGGAATAGAGATAATAGTAATCAAGTTGTTAAAATGAACATTCATTCTGGTAGTATTCATATATATTTAGATAATTTGTCAAAACTAAAAAGTTCAATTACAATGTCTTATTATGCTACAGAGGATATGATTAGTGTTAATAAAAAAATAGGTGTTTTAACAAAAAGTGATATATATGATTTATTAAATGTTAAATTTGATGGAGATATGTTATCTGATTATCATATAGATTTAATAGATTATGCAGATAATAATAAGTCTATTGAATTAATGATGGATAAAGCTTTTAGAACTAATTGTGATTTAGATATTATAGAAGAAAGAAATAAATTCATTTTACAAAAGAAGAAAAGAAATCTATAAAATATTCATATAATATAGTAAGAGATTATTATCTAGTCTCTTATTTTCTTTTATATCTTTTAATGATATAATAAATACAATTAGAAAGAGGTGATAGTATGAAATTATATAATACTCTTACAAGAAGTGTAGAAGAATTTGTACCTATAAATGAAAATGAAGTTAAGATGTATACTTGTGGTCCTACTGTTTATCATTATGCTCATATAGGTAATTTAAGGACTTATATAATGGAAGATGTGTTAGAGAAAACTTTAAATATGTTAGGTTATAATGTTAAACGTTGTATGAATATTACTGATGTTGGGCATTTGTCAAGTGATTCTGATAGTGGTGATGATAAAATGCTTAAAAGTGCGAAAAGAGAACATAAATCAGTATTAGATATCGCTAAGTTTTACACTGATGAGTTTAAAAAAGATACAGAGAAACTTAATATTAAGTGGCCTAGTATTGTTAGTCCTGCTACTAGTAATATAGATTCTTATATTAAGATGATAGAAAAATTACTTGATGAAGGTTATGCTTATAAAGCAGGTGGTAATGTTTATTTTGATACATCTAAACTTAGTGATTACTATATTCTAACTAATCATAAGATTGATGATATGGTAGTGGGGGTACGTGAAGGTGTGGAGTTTGATAGTAATAAGAAAAATCAAGCTGACTTTGTTTTATGGTTTACTAAGTCTAAGTTTGATTCTCAAGAGTTAAAATGGGATAGTCCTTTTGGTGTGGGTTATCCTGGTTGGCATATAGAGTGTTCATGTATTGCTATTAAAAACTTAGGAGAACATCTTGATATTCATTGTGGTGGTGTTGATAATATCTTTCCACATCATACTAACGAAATCGCTCAGAGTGAGGCTTATTTAGGTCATAAATGGTGTAATTATTGGGTACATGGAGAACATTTAAATGATAAAAGTGGTAAGATGAGTAAATCTAAAGGAGATATACTTACTGTTAGTACTTTAGAAAAAGAAGGTTATAATCCTTTAAGTTATCGTTATATGTGTTTAGAGTCTCATTATCGTAAACCTTTACTTTTTACTTATGAAGCTTTAGGACAAGCGGAAAATGCTTATAAGAAGCTTAAGAATAGAGTATCTTTACTTAAAGATGAAGGTGAACTTGATGAGGAAATAGTTAAGACATATTTAGATAAATTTAAAGATGCCTTATCCGATGATATGAATACAGCGATGGCTTTAACGGTTCTTTATGAAGTGTTGAAACTTGATACTAGTGATAAGACTAAAAAACATTTAGTTTTAGAATTTGATAAAGTTTTAAGTTTAGATTTATTAAAAAATGATATAATAGATATTGATGATGAGATAGCTATCTTAATTGAAAAAAGAAATGAAGCAAAGAAGAATAAAGATTATGCTGAAGCGGATAGTATTCGTGACTATTTAGAGAGCATTGGTATTAAATTAATAGATGGTAGAGATGGTACTACTTTTGAGAAGATATAGGAGGTTTTAAATGTTTTATTATATGTATTTTGGATATACTCTTGTTATAATTGCTTTTCTTATAACTCTTGTTGCAGATATCTATTTAAGAACAAGATATAGTAAATATAAGAAAGTTAAAGTTAAAAGTGGTATGACAGGAGCTGAAGTTGCTAGAGAAATATTAAAAGATAATGGGCTAGATAATATTTATGTTGTAGAGACTAGAGGATATTTAACTGACCATTATGATCCAAGAAGTAAAGTTGTTAGACTTTCTACTGATATATACAATGGTGACTCTATTGCAAGTGTTAGTGTGGCTGCTCATGAATGTGGACATGCTGTTCAAGATAAAGAAGGCTATTTCTTTTTGAAATTTAGATCTTTCTTAGTACCTATTGTTAATTTTAGTTCTAAGTTTGGTTATTTAGCTGTTTTAATTGGTCTTATCTTTGGAGCGATGAATCTTGCTTGGATTGGTATATTCTTGTTAGTAGCAATACTTTTATTTCAACTTATTACTTTACCTGTAGAGTTTAATGCTTCTAAACGTGGTAAAATGTTTCTTAATAAATTAAAAGTAGTTGATCAAAGTGAGAAATCTATGGCTAGTTCTATGTTAATGGCTGCTGCTATGACTTATGTAGCATCTTTGATTTCAACATTATTAGAACTACTAAGACTAGTTTTAATTGTTATGGGTAATGATAGAGATTAGACTTTATAGTCTTTTTTCTTTAGGAGAGTGTTTATGGATATTAGATGTGTTAATTCTTTAGTACTTGCTTATTTAGGTGATGCAGTTTATGAAGAGTATATTAGAGATTTTTTAATCAAGAAAAAAATTAATAAAGTTAATGATTTGCAGAAGGAATCTATTTATTATGTTAGTGCGAAAAGACAAGCATATTTTTTAGATAAAATGTTAGATAGTAACTTCTTTAATGAAGATGAGATTAATGTTATAAGGCGAGCTAGAAATGCTAAGAGTCATGCTAATCCTAAAGGATGTAGTGTGATAGAATATAAGAAAGCGACTGCTATAGAAGCTTTAATTGGCTATTTGAAACTTAGTGATAAAGATGATAGAATAGATGAAATTATGAAGTTTATTACGGAGGATTTATGTTAGTATATGGAAGAAATGTAGCGGAAAGAATATTTAAAGATGAAAAACTTTTGAAAAAAGTTAGAAAACTTAAAATTGAGGAGAAATATTACTCAAAAATTCAAAATTTACTAGGGGAATTTCCAAAAAGTAAGATAAAATTTGCTCAAAAATCGGAAATTGATAATTTGACCAGAGATAATCATCAAGGTATAATCATCGATATGGAGGACTACCAATATACTCCTTTAAATAAAATACTAGATAGAGAAGATGATAAAATCCTTATCTTAGATCATATTCTTGATCCACATAACTTTGGAGCGATTATTAGAACAGCAGTAGCAGCAGGATTTAATGCTATTATTATTCCTAATGATAGACAAGTACTTATTAATTCTACTGTTGTTAAGACTAGTGTTGGGGCAGTTTTTGATATTGATATAGTATTAGTTACTAACCTTAATAATACTATTAAAACACTTAAGGATAATGGCTTTTGGATATATGGTACAGTTATGAATGGGGAAGACTATAGAGATGCAGATTATAATGGTAAAACATGTCTTATTATTGGAAATGAAGAGAAGGGTATTAGTAAATTAGTTAAAGAGAATTGTGACTTTTTAGTTACTATTCCAATTAGTCCTAAAATAGATAGCTTAAATGCATCTGTTGCAGCAGGTATTTTAATATATGAGGTAGTCCGAAGTAGAAAGTAGGATTTATGAAATATAATGATTATGAACTTTTGGATTTAATTTATGATAATGATGAAGTAGCTTACGATATTATGCTTAATAAATATAAACCTATTATTTATAATAAAGCATTAGAGTATTATACATACTTAAAGAATAATAATTGTACTGGTTTTACACAAGATGACTTTTTTCTAGAGGGAATAGTTGCTTTTAATCATGCAATTAAGTATTTTGATCCTAATAAGAAGAGTTTATTTTATTCATTTTTACTAATTTGTTTAACATCTAGATTTAATCTTATGTATAGAGATATACTTAGATTAAAAAATAAACCACTTTTAAAATATCAAGAATTAGATTATGAAGTTAGAGATTCTAATAGTATAGATCCTTATGATGCTTTAGATGATTTTGAGATTGATAAAAAACTCTATGAGTATTTATATGAAGTTAGTTTTATAGATGCAGCGATTATAGAACTTAGATTAAATGATTTTAAATATTATGAAATTGGAGAACTTCTAGATGTTAGTACTTCTCAAATTAGTAGAGTTATTAAGAATATGAAGAAAAAATTTAGTTATAGTTATTGACAAGTGTTTTCTTTTTTGATATTGTCTTTCTAATCAAAAGGCAGTATAGTATGAAGTGTATTTATTTGATAAATAAAAATGGCTTTTGGGAGTCATTTTTTTGTAAATAATTTTAGGGAGGAGTGATATTTTGATAACTATTGATAATGTGCTTGATAAAGTGAAAGAAAATAATATAGGGGGAGAAGAAGTTATTAAAAGAGCATACCTTTTAGCTTCTAAGCTTCATGAAGGACAGTTTAGACAGAGTGGAGAGCCTTATATATCTCATCCTTTATCTGTTGCTTATATTCTTGCTTCTACTTATAATGATACAGAAACAATTGTATCTGGTCTTTTACATGATGTTGTTGAAGATACTGATATTACTTTAGGAGAAATAGAATCTATATTTGGAAGTAATGTAGCAAGACTTGTTGATGGTGTTAGTAAATTAAAAGGAATGAACTTTTCTAGTAAGAGTGAAAAAGTGGAAGCGAATACTGCTAAGATATTAAGAGCGATTAATGATGATATTAGAGTTATTCATATTAAGTGTGCTGATAGACTTCATAATATGATGACAATTGGTTTTAAGAGTGAATTTAAACAGAAAGAGAATGCTCTTGAGACTATTGATCTTTATGTTCCTTTAGCATATCGTACAGGTATGTATGAAATAAAAAAGAAATTAGAAGATTTATCTTTTAAAGTGTTGAATCCTCTTGATTATGAAGATACTTCAAGAAAGATAAATGACTATTTAGAACAGAATCAAGATACTTTAGATGAAGTTGCTTATAATATAGAGAATGCTTTAAGAAATAATGGTATTAAAGGTGTTGTTAAGCTAAGGACTAAAGAAGTTTATAGTACTTATAAAAAGTTAAATAATATATGTAAAAAACAAAGAGAGTTTAATAGTCAGAGTACAAACACTGTTTCTATAGAGGCAATTCCTGATTTATTTGCTGTTAAAATTATTACTGATGATTATTTAGATTGTTATAAAGCTTTAGGGGTTGTACATCAAGAATATGTTCCTGATATGACAAGATTTAAAGATTTTATTGCCGTACCTAAAACTAATTTATATCAGTCTATACATTCAGTTTTGCTTACTAAAAATTGTTTAGTTCAGGCTCAGATTAGAACTAATGATATGGATATGATTGATACTTATGGAGTTCCTTATTTTATTTATAAAGAACATAAATCTTTTGATGAAGTTCATGATATGATTAAAGATGAATTACAGTTTTGTAAAGATCTTAGTTTTTTATCAGAATATTCTTCTAGAAATGATTCTTATGTTAAAAGAATTAAGATGGAATTATTTTCTGATAATGTTTATGTTTATAATCAAAAAGGACAAGTTAGAGAGTTACCTTTAGGTTCAACACCTATTGATTTAGCATTTCTAGAAGGTGATAATACTGGTTATAATTTAGGTAGAGCGACTGTTAATGGGATAGAGGTTCCACTTGATTATCAGTTAAAAAATAAAGATAGAATATCATTTATTATGGGAGGGACACCTGAAGATTATTGGTTAAGTTCTGTCAAGACAACAAGAGCAAAGAAAAAGATTTTAAAATATATGCGGGCTTGTAATTAATCTTAAAATGCTTTAAAATTATAGTAGAAATAATAGAAAGTTAGACGGTGATTTCCTATGGGAGAGATAATTAGAATGCCTTTTGAAAAGACTTTAGAAGATTATACTAAGTCTTATCATGATAATGATGAATATACAAGACTTTTCTATGTTATGGATTCTACGATGAAATATATTCATGGTAAAGGGTATTATGTTATTAATTTTAATCCTAAAAATATAGTAGTAGGTGTCACTAATGATAATAGAGATTTCGTTAACTTTAAAAATATTGATGTAATGGATGATGATATAACTGATAAGATAAATAGTAATATATATAATTTAGCTTTCTTAGAAGTTGGTCTTTTATCTGAAACTTTAGAACATTTAAGACCTGATTTTTTAAAACAAAACTTTTCACAGTTTAAGATTTTTATACCTGAAAATTTAGTTAATTATTATCAGATGATATTAGTTAATAGAGGGCATACTTATTTATGTGATTATATAGAAATTAAAAATAAACAAGAGATTGCTAAGCTTAATAAGGCTCTTGAAGAAGAGGGCTCTAGTAAAGGTAGAAGTTATGTTAAGAGTACAGGCCATTATGGTGAAGATGAAGATAATATTATTCCAATGCCACTTCCTAAGAAGAAAGATAATGATATAGCTGCCTTTGTTACTAATTATGCTTTAGCATTTGTTGTAATTGCTAGTAGTCTTTTAATACCTTTAATTGCTTTCTTATTAGGACAAGGATAATATTGTAAATTGTTGTAAAATAAATGGATATTATTGATTTTTAAAAATTGTTATTGTATTTTATTTGTAAGGAGATGTAGTGTTATGTATAATAATATGACTGCTAAAGATTTTTTAAAAATGCTTGGTGCAAATGAAAAAATATTAGATAATCCTTCATTAGATATTTTTTTATCTGATGTTGGTATTTCTGCTTGGACAGAATTTAGGGAAAAAAGAAGTATTGATGTAATTAATGATAATAGTGAAAAAGTAGTTACATTTTATCATGATGTTAGTGGAGTAGAAAATTATGAAACGAAGGTTAGAGTATCTACTACAGGAGATGTAATTGTATCTCAATCTTTTGACAGAAAGTTGAGTGATTTTGAACATACAAAGACAGTGAATATTGGAAAAATAATGACAGATGAAAATGGCATTACTACCCGTGAGTTTACTGCAATAGGAAAACGAGATGAAAGAATAGAAGGAAGAATATATACTGGGCAAACTGAAAAGAACTATAATTCTAATGGTGTTGAGATGGTAAGGAGTTATGCTGAAGGACCTTTTGTTGATTCAGAACATTCTAATTTTGTATTTGATGTAAACGAAATGAATGAATGGACAATTGTAAGACGTGCGCCTATTGGTTATGTAGCCTACGTTCATAGTGATGGTGAAAATAAAGAAGAAATAAATGGCTATGTGGAACTTGATACAAGGTATGCTGCATCTTTAGTAGGAAAAGGAGGTTTATCTCTTGATAATAAAAGTTTAGCTACTAATAGTGATGCTTATACACCTAATATTTTACCTGATGCCCTAAAACAAGAAGCTTTAAATAACATGAATGGTGGTGTACGTGAATATTTTGAAGAGGCATTTAAAGAATCTTTTAAACCAGAATATTTAAACGGCATTCAAATTAATGATTTAAGTAACGAAGCTAGCAAGACTATGTAATTGAATTTTGAAGTTTATAAGTTAAGTATAGATTATAGATTGGTCTATACTTTTTAAATTTCACTTTTATAGAAAATATGTTTGACTATTTATTATACTTGTGGTATATTTTGGTAGTAGAAAAAAGTATTATTTTGTATTATAATATATAGCGTTTTAAGGAAGTGGTAATTGTGGATAAAATAATAGTTAAAGGTGCTAGAGAAAATAATTTGAAGAATGTTTCAATAGAATTACCTAAGAATAAATTAATTGTAATGACTGGTGTTAGTGGTAGTGGTAAATCTTCTCTTGCTTTTGATACGATTTATGCAGAAGGACAAAGAAGATATGTAGAGAGTCTTTCTGCTTATGCTAGACAGTTTTTAGGTGGGACTGAAAAGCCTGATGTTGACTCTATAGAAGGACTAAGTCCTGCGATTAGTATTGATCAAAAGACTACTAGTAAAAATCCTCGTAGTACTGTTGGTACTGTTACTGAGATATATGATTACTTACGTCTTTTATTTGCAAGAGTTGGGGTTCCATATTGTCCTAATCATAATATTCCTATAACTAGTCAAAGTATTGAAGAGATGACTAATAAAATATTGGAACATGAGGAAGGTACTAGACTTGTTATAATGGCTCCTGTTGTTCATGGAGAGAAAGGTACTCATAAAGATTTACTTGATGATTTAAGAAAACAAGGTTTTGTTAGAGTTAGAGTAAATGGAGAGATGCATGATTTAACAGAAGAGATTACTTTAGAGAAGAATAAAAAGTCTAATATTGAAGTAATTGTAGATAGAATAGTTTTAAAAGATGGTATTAGAAGTAGACTTTTTGAGTCTTTGGAAGTTGCAACTAAACTTAGTAAGGGTAAAGTAGTAGTTGATTTTCTAGGAAGTGGAGAAGTTGTTTACTCAGAAGACTTTGCTTGTCCATATTGTGACTTTTCTCTACCTGAACTTGAACCTCGTCTATTTAGTTTTAATGCACCTTATGGAGCATGTCCTGAGTGTAAGGGGCTTGGTATTAAATTAAAAATAGATCCTGATTTAGTTATTCCTGATAAGAATAAATCTTTAAAAGATGGGGCAATTGTTACTCTTGGAGATGATACTGATAATATCTATTTTAAGAAATTAGAATGTTTGTGTAAGCATTATAAAATAAGTCTTACTAAACCTTTTAAGAAATTAACGGAAAGAGAGAAAGACTTAATTTTATATGGAAGTGATGAATTAATTAATTTTCATTTTACTTCAAAAAGTGGTAATGTTACTAATCAGACTGATTATTATGAGGGAATAATCAATAATCTTGAACGTCGTTATATGGAAACATCTAGTAGTTGGATTAGAGAATGGTTAGAGAAGTTTATGATAGAGCAGACTTGTGAAGTATGTAATGGAGCAAGACTTGCGGATGAAGTTTTATCTGTTAAAGTAGGGGATAAAAATATTTATGAAGTTACCCTAATGAGTATTAAAGAGCTTATTACTTTCTTTGATAATCTTAAATTAAGTGAAGAGAAGATGCAAATTGCAGACCTTATATTAAAAGAAATTAAATCACGTTTATCTTTCTTAAAGAATGTTGGCCTTGAATATTTAACTCTTGCAAGAAGTGCAGGAACTTTATCAGGAGGAGAGGCACAACGTATTAGACTTGCTACTCAGATTGGTTCTCGTTTAACTGGTGTTTTATATGTACTAGATGAACCTAGTATAGGACTTCATCAAAGAGATAATGAAAGACTTATTAATTCATTACTTGAGATGAGAGATTTGGGTAATACTTTAATAGTTGTAGAACATGATACTGATACTATGCTTGCTGCAGATTACTTAGTTGATGTAGGTCCTGAAGCAGGAGATAGAGGTGGAAAAATTGTGGCAGCAGGGACTCCTAGTGAAGTTATGGCTAATGATAATAGTGTTACAGGACGTTATTTAAGTGGAAAAGAATGTATTGAAATACCAAAAACTAGAAGAAAAGGCGTTGGTAAATATATAACTATTAAAGGAGCAGAGGAGAATAATTTAAAAAATATAGATGTTAAAATTCCTCTTGGGACATTTACTTGTGTAACTGGTGTTAGTGGAAGTGGTAAGAGTAGTTTGATTAATGAAATACTTGTTAAGGCTGCTTCTAATACTTTATATAAATCTAAAGTTAAGCCTGGTAAACATAAAAAGATACTTGGACTTGAAAATATTGATAAACTTGTAGATATATCACAATCACCTATTGGTAGAACTCCAAGAAGTAATCCTGCTACTTATACAGGAGTATTTGATGATATTAGAGAGTTATTTACTAATACTAAAGAAGCGAAGATGTATGGATTTGAAAAAAATAGATTTTCCTTCAATGTAAAAGGTGGTAGATGTGAAGCATGTCATGGTGATGGAGTTAAGAAAATAGAAATGCATTTTTTACCTGATGTTTATGTTCCTTGTGAAGTTTGTCATGGTACTAGGTATAATAGAGAGACTTTAAACATTTACTATAAAGAGAAGAACATTGCAGATGTTTTAGATATGAGAGTTAGTGAAGCATTAGAGTTCTTTAGTAATGTTCCTAAAATAAAAAATAAACTTCAAGTATTAGAAGATGTAGGACTTGGTTATATTAAACTTGGTCAAAGTGCACCAACACTAAGCGGAGGAGAAGCAGAGAGAGTTAAACTTGCTAAAGAGTTACAAAAGAAAGCGACTGGTAAAACCCTATTTGTTTTAGATGAACCAACTACAGGACTACATTCTGCTGATATTAAGAAGTTACTTGCAATTTTACAGAAAATAGTCGATAATAAAGATACAGTACTTGTTATAGAGCATAACCTAGATGTTATTAAATGTGCTGATTACATCATAGATTTAGGTCCTGAAGGAGGAGATGGTGGTGGTAGTTTAGTTACTACTGGTACTCCTGAAGAAGTAAGTAAAGTTAAAGAATCTTATACAGGACAGTTCTTAAAGAAGATGTTATAAATTATAGGAGGAGACTATGAGAATAATTGTAAAGACAAAAGAAAAAATCAGATTAAATAGATTTTTAGAATGGCTTTTGTATTTTGCAAGTTATTCATTAGTCTTCTTTTTAGTTTCTAAAGTTTTTAAATCTTTTTATATTGATCCATCTCATCCTGTACTTTTTTCGATACTTGCATCATTTATAATCTATATATTAAATCAAACTGTTAAGCCTATACTTGTTAGATTAACAATACCAGTAACAGGTTTGACTCTTGGCCTTTTTTATCCATTTATAAATTTATTTATTTTAAAACTTGCAGATTGGATACTTGGTAAATATTTTAATCTTTTAGATATATGGGTTGCTCTTGTTATTTCAATATTAATTTCAGTAGTTAATGTTTTAATAGAAGAATTTGTTATTAAACCTATTATAAGAAAGGTTAAACATCATGAATAGAGTATTTTTAGATTTAGGATTTATAAAAATATATTATTATTCTATCTTTATTCTTTTAGGGGTAATAGTAGGTGGGGTTTGCGTCTTTTTAGAGCTAGAAAAAAATAGGGTTGATAAAGATGAACTCTTTGATATGTTTTTCTATACAATTATCTTTGCTTTTTTAGGGGCAAGAGTCTATTATGTTTTATTTAATATATCATATTACTTGTCTAATCCTATAGAAATACTTTATATATGGCATGGAGGACTTGCTATTCATGGAGGAATACTAGGAGGACTTTTATATCTTTGGTATTATAGTAAGAAGCATAAATTAAATCTTTTGAAGCTTTTAGATATACTAGTAGTAGGTCTTATTATTGGACAAGCGATAGGTAGATGGGGTAATTTCTTTAATAGTGAGGCTTATGGATATGTTACATCTTATGGTTATTTAAAGAGTTTATATATACCTGAATTTATTATTAGAGGTATGTATATTAATGGAGATTACTATATGCCTACATTTTTCTTTGAATCAGTTTGGAATGTAATTGGCTTTATAATTCTTTTATTAATTAGAAAGTTTTATAAGAATCTTAAAACAGGACAACTTATGGGATTTTATATGATGTGGTATTCTTTTATTAGGTTTATAATAGAAGGTATGAGACTTGATAGTTTAATGTTAGGTCCTATTAGAGTAGCTCAACTTGTATCTGTAGCCTTGTTTATAGTGGGATTTTATTTTGTCTTTGTGCGAAGAAAAAATGTATTGTATAGAGAGGATGTGCTTTATGAATAATATAGATGAATATATTAAAGCATCTTTTAAGATGAAAAACGTTAGTGATGGTGGCAGTGAATGCTTTGATTTTGGTAATGTGGTATTAGTTAAATATAAAATACCAGTTAAATATAATGCTATTGCTAGAGAGAATGAAGAATTAATAGCAGAAGCTGCTAATAAGAAAAGAAATATGGGAGTTAATACTCCATATCATTTGGCAATTAAAAGAGTAACTGATGATAAAGATAATATATGTTATGTACTTCAAGAAAAGGCTAAAGGAGTTAGTTTTAATATTTATTATAAAGAGCCAGCTGAACAATTGCAGGTACAAGAATTGCTACTTGAAGCATCAGATACTGTTTATGAAAAATGTGTAAGTGATTTATGTGAACTTTTTAATATGGGATTGGAATTAAAAGGAAAAAATATATTTTATGATAATTCTAAAGATGGTGCAGGTTTTACTTTTATTGATTTATTAGGGTATAATACTACTCCACTTAACCCTGATTCTATAAGTGATATAATTCGTTTAGACAAACTGGTAAGTTTTATTTCTAATATACCTAGAATTAACACGTATAGTAAAACAGCTACTAAAGAGCAGATAGAGGAATCTACAATATTATATTATAAAATGAAGCAAAAGACTTTTAAGGCAATGGAAAAAGTTGTCCCTAATTTTTCTAGATTTAGGAGATGGGTTTTAAGAACATATTCTAATGATGTTTTAGATTTCTTTGAAAAAAATGGTACTGTTGTAGCTAATCTTACATTGACTGATGATGAGTGTAGAGAATTTGATAATTATATTGAACAAATAATTAATGAATGTTTAGAAAAGCTTGCTATAGGTAAAAATGAGTTTTGGCAGATTAGAGCTAATGAAATAAGAATAGCTTTAGATACAATGGGTATGCAAGCAGCATGGAAGTATCATGGTGCTAATCCAATAAATGATCCAACAGATTTTGATGATAAATGGGATTTTGAGCGTGCTAGGGAAAAATATTTAGAAGATATAGTAAATAAAGAATTTAATGATAGGCTTGAAAGCGTTGCAGATACTAGTTTAAATGTTAATATATTAAAGGCTAAGGAAGATATGGATGAAGAAAAAGTAAAATATTCTGGCAGAAGAATTTGATGATTAAGGAGGTCTTTATGAATAATAAATATAAAGTAGTAATAATAGGCTGTGGTGTTGCAGGAATGACTGCAGCATTATATTTAAATAGAGCAGGGATAGACTGTATTATTTTAGAAAAATCTATGCCTGGAGGACAGATTGTAGATAATGGTAATATTATGAACTTTCCAACGTACGAGTCTATCAGTGGAAGTGATTTAGCAATAAAAATGTTAAAACAAATTACTGATTTAGGAGTTCCTGTTAAATATGAAGAAGTTACTGAGATTAAGATAGATAAAGAGAAACGAGTTATTACTAGTAAAAATGAATATTTATGTGATTATATAATAATTGCAACTGGTCGTAAGCCTAAACTACTTGGTGTTAAAGGTGAAGATGAATTAAGAACCAAAGGAATAAGTTATTGTGCTGTTTGTGATGGAGCATTGTATAAAAATAAAGATGTTGTAGTAGTAGGGGCAAGTGATGCTGCTTTTGAAGGGGCAATTTACTTGAGTAAGTTAGTATCATCTGTTACTGTTTTATATCGTAATGAATTTAGAGCGAAAGCTTATTTACAAGATATGATTAAGAAAATAGATAATATTTCTTTTGTAAAAGGAGAAGTAGAAAGTTTTAGTAAAGATGATAGAATTACTATTAAGACAAAGAATAGTGGTGATATAATTACTGATGGAGTTTTCATATATATTGGACAGATTCCTAATGCTAGTTTCTTAGAACCTTTAAATATTTTAGATGATAGAGGATATATTAAGACTGATAATAATTTAATGACTTCTATAGATGGAGTTTATGCAGTAGGTGATGCCTTAAAAAAGTTCGATTATCAAATTGTAATTGCAATGGGAGAAGCGGCTAGGGTTGCTTTAGAGATTTCAAGGAGATGAGTAGTAAATGAATAATAAAAAAGTAGTAGTTTTTGGAGGAGGAACAGGACTTTCTTATTTACTTAAAGGACTTAAAGATTTTCCTTTAGATATAACAGCAGTTATAACTGTTTCAGATGACGGGAGAAGTACTGGTAAATTAAGAGAAGAGTTTCATGCTCCTGCTGTTGGGGATATTAGACAAGTACTTAGTAGTTTATCTTCTACAAGTGATAACATTAAGAATATGCTAGAGTATCGTTTTAATACAACTAGTGATTTAGATGGACATGCTTTAGGAAATTTAATACTTATATCTCTTTTAAATATTACAGGTAGTTTAAAAGAATCTATTAATGAACTTTGTACTCTTTTAGATATTAAAAATAAAGTGTTACCACTAACAGAAGATGCTAATCTTACACTTATGGCTGAGGCTACTGATGGCAGTGTTATAGAAGGAGAAGCTTCTATTACTAAGAGTAATAAAAAAATAAAGAGAATTTTTTATAAAGAACAACCTAAAGTATTAGAGGAAGTAAAAGTTGCTATTAAAGAAGCAGATTTAATTATTTTTAGTATGGGTAGTCTTTATACTAGTATATTTCCTCATATTATTAGTAATGATATAAGAGATGCTTTAGATGAGGTTAAGACTCCTATTATGTATCTTTGTAATATAGTAACACAACCAGGAGAGACTGATGACTTTACTGTAAGTGACCATGTTAAACTTATAAATAGTTATTTAGGTAAACATAAGCTTGATGCTGTTATCGCTTCTAACTCTAAAATAAGTGAAGAGATGGCTATGAGGTACGCTACTGAAGAGAGAAAAGATCCAGTTAAAATAGATTATCCTGTTTTATCTACTTTAGATGCAGAATTTATTGAAGCAGATCTTTTAACTATTGCAGATGGAACACTTAAACATCATAGTCAAAAACTTAGTTCTTTAATATTTTCATATTTGATGAAATAAGATATGAAAGGCGGTGAAATTTATGTCTTTTACAGGTACAGTAAAAAATGAAATAACAACATTAAAATTAAATGAAACTGCTAAAATAGCTTTAATTTCAGGTTTTTTTCGTAATAATTATCAGATAATAAAAAATTCTATTACTATTAGTAGTGAGAATGATTCTGTTATTTCATACTTAAAAGAATTACTTGATAGTTATGAAGAGATATCTTATAGTGAAGAACTTTTAGATAATAATAATTTTAGTAAAAATAAACTTAAGGGATTAGTTATTACTAAAGGAGAAGAGTTTATTAGGGATAATTTCTGTATTGATAATGATGTTGTACCTAATTATTTAGTAGAGTTAGATGATGAAGTTAGAGGGTACTTAAGAGGTGTCTTTTTAAGTAGTGGTAGTATTAATGATCCTAAGACTAGTAGATATCATTTAGAGTTTTTAATAAATAAAAAAGAAGAGGTTGTCTTTGTTCAAAAACTTCTTAATACTTATTCTTTGAATGCTAAACTATTAAGTCGTGATAAGGGATTTATGTTATACATTAAAGAATCTGATAAAATTAGTGACTTTTTAAAAATTATTGGTTGTAGTAAGGCAGTACTATATTATGAAGAGATACGTGTTTATAGAGATACTAAAAATAAAACTAATCGTCTTAATAATTGTGAACAGGCGAATATGGATAGAGTTTTAGAAACAGCGATGGAACAGTTAAACTATATAAAAGTACTTGAAGATAATATGGGTGTTGAGTTACTTGATGATAAGACTAAAGAAGCTTTAGAATACCGTAAGAAATACCAAGAAGCATCATTAAAAGAACTTAGTGAGATTATTAGTTTAGAAACTGGTAAAAGAATCACTAAGTCAGGACTTAATCATAGATTTAGAAAGATTAAAGAGTTAGCACTTAAATTTATGAAATAAGTGTTTTTTCTTTCTTAAAAGTTGGTACAATATAAATTATAAATATTAGATGGAGGTGTATTTATGTATAAAATATCTAATTTTATTGATAACAATGATATTAAAGTAATAGAGGAACTTGGACCTTTTAAAGTAATTGAATATCAAAGAGATTTAAGTGTTACTCCAATGACAGCACAGACTAGTTATTTTAGTAATTTGATGAATGTTAGAAAAAGACAAGTTATTTGTAATTTAGCAGTAACATCTATTACTACACAAAGTGGGGCAATGCAATGGATGATAGGTAATGTTAATGCTACTACTGGTGTTAAAGGTGTGGGAGACTTCTTTTCTAAAGCTGTTAGAGGTTCTGTGACTGGAGAGTCTGCTATTAAACCAGAGTATACTGGTGATGGTTTGATGATGTTAGAACCTACTTATAAACATATTTTATTGTTAAATCTAGATGATTGGAATAATTCTATTGTTTTAGATGATGGATTATTTTTAGCTTGTGACTCTAAATTAAAACAAAAAGCTGTTATGAGGAGTAATGTAAGTAGTGCTTTGGCTGGTAATGAAGGATTATTTAACTTGGGTATACAAGGTAGTGGAGTTTTGTGTCTTGAATCTCCTTGTCCTAAGGAAGAGTTAATAGAAGTAGAACTTCAAAATGATGTTGTTAAAATTGACGGTAATATGGCTATTGCTTGGAGCGGTAGTTTAGATTTTACTGTTGAACGTTCTGGTAAGAGTTTAGTTGGTTCTGCAGCTTCAGGTGAGGGACTTGTTAATGTTTTTAGAGGAACTGGTAAAGTGTTATTAGCACCAGTTGATAAAGTTAGTTAATTTTATTTTTAATTATTGTTGTGATGAAGCATTGACATATTGGACTTTATGCGTAAAAAATAAAAAAAAGTTGTAATTTTGAAAATTTATAATTTTTTAGACTTAGATATTTTATTTTTCTCTAGGGAATATTTTAATTTTCTTATAAAAATACTTTTAATTTTGAAAAACCGTAATTTTTCAAAGTGTTTCTTTTCTGTTATAGTGTCTTTAGAAAGAGATATTATGTAAGAAAGGAGGTACTTTTATATTTACTGAATATGTTAAACCTATGGAAGTAATTGTTGATAGAATAGAGAATAATTTAGTAGTAGTTGAACTTGATAAAGGAAAAGTTATGACTTATAAAATCGATAAGCTTCCTTCTGTTAAAGAAGGAGATGTTTTAGAGATTGATAAAGATACTAAAGAAGTTTTTGTTAATAAGAAGAAAACTAAACAACGTAAGAAGAAAATAAAAAAACTAACAGATAAAGTATTTGTAGATTAAAGAACTTTATCTATTAGTCCATACTCTTTAGCTTCCTTAGCTTCTAAAAAATAATCTCTTTCTGTATCTTGTTCTATTTTTTCTAATTTTTGTTTTGTATTTAAAGCTAGAATCTTGTTTAGCTTTTTTTTAGTTTTTAAAATATGTTCTGCTGCTATCTTTATTTCTGTTGCTTGACCTTCGGCTCCTCCTAGAGGTTGATGTATCATTATTTCACTATTAGGTAGAGCATATCTTTTACCTTTTGAACCACTAGATAATAAGAATGCAGCCATAGATGCAGCCATACCCATACAGATAGTAGATACATTACTTTTAATTAAATTCATTGTATCATAGATAGCAAAGCCTGCAGTTACTGAACCACCTGGAGAATTAATATAAAGAGATATATCTTCATGATTAAGAGAATCTAAGTAAAGTAGTTCTGCAACAATGGTGTTAGCAGATTCATCATTAATTGTACCACTTAATATAATTATTCTATTTTTTAATAGTCTAGAAAAGATATCATAACTTCTTTCACCATTTATTTCTTTATCAACAATCATTGGTAT
Organism: uncultured Bacilli bacterium; assembly: GCA_944331955.1. GTDB lineage: Bacteria > Bacillota_I > Bacilli_A > RF39 > UBA660 > Onthousia. The sequence goes on along the minus strand of CALVIY010000006.1, from coordinate 14,191 downwards.
TAAACTCATTATTATCACCTAATTCTACTATATCCATTTCATATTTAATTTATACCTAACAAGATATGTCAAAATTATTAGATTTTGTATGGTAATTTTGTATAAGAAAAAATTGGAATAGTAAAGAATATATTAATATATAAGTATATTTATTAATTACAATCATAAAATTATCAAAACTAGGTAAAGTAAAAAACTATAATATACTTTTAAGAAATGTGATTCATTAAATATTGTGTCTTATAGATTAAAGTTACACTATTAAAGTTAAGTAATATTTGATATAATAAAAGTGAGTATGTAATAATAAAGTACGGTAGATACTATCGGAATTTAAGCCTATTAATAATGTAGGAGTCCTTGGAGGTAACGACAGGGAAAAGACAAACTTGTTTGTTTTATTTGTTCATAAATCATATATAGAATTAAGAGGGTGTTAAAGATGATTGAAGAAGTTAAAGTTACAATTAATGGTAAAGAAGAAAGTGTTCCTGTTGGAACTACCTTATTACAATTAAGTAAAGAATATCAGAAAGATTATCGTTTTCCTATTATTCTTGCAAGTGTTAATAATATATATAAAGAACTTAGTTATGTTGTTAATGATCCTTGCGGAATAACTTTTTATGATTTGAATTCTAAGATAGGAAATAGAGCACATATTGCAGGTCTTACTTTTCTTTTAGTAGTTGCTGTTAAAGAGATATTTGGACTTAATGCAGATATTAGAGTAATGCATTCTTTAGATAAAGGAATCTATATTAAAACTACTTTTCCTCTTACAGAAACAATATTAAAAACAATTGCTAGAAAAATGTTAAAGTTAGTTGAGATGGATTTATCTATTACTAAAGTAAGTGTTGATAGAATATCTGCTATACATTACTTTGAAAGTATAAATGACTTAGCGAAAGCGAATATTATGAAATATAATACTAATACATCTATTACTCTTTACAGATTAGGAAATTATTATAATTATTTTTATCATCAAATGCCTCCTTCTACTGCTAGTTTAAAAGAATTTAAACTAACTTATGTAGATGATAATGGCTTTGTTTTACAATTTCCTACAGAGTATTCTCATAATCAAATTAAGGCTTATACTCATCATTCTAATATGTTTAAAGTGTTTAAAGAATGTAGAGAATGGACTAAGTTAATGAAAATAGAAACAATAGCAGATTTAAATAGTGTTGTTAGTAAAGGGAAAATAGCAGATTTAATTAGAATAGATGAGACACTTCAAAGTAATAGGCTTTTAGGGGTAGCGAAAAAAATAGTTAACTCTAAGAAAGATAAAAAAATAATATTACTTGCAGGTCCTTCTTCTAGTGGTAAGACAACAACAACTACTAAGCTTTGTATGTATTTAAAAAGCTTTGGTCTTAATCCTAAGATGATTAGTATGGATGATTATTTTGTGGATAGAGATAAAACTCCTTTGAATGAGAAGGGAGAGAAAGATTATGAGGCTTTTGAGGCAGTTGATAATAAATTGCTAACTAAACAAATTAATGATTTATTAGAAGGAAAAGTTGTAATGGCTCCTGTTTATAATTTTAAAGAAGGAGTTAAGGAATTTGTTAAAGAGTTAAAACTTGATAAAGATGATATTTTATTAATAGAAGGAATACATGCATTAAATCCTAAAGTATTAAAGGAAATACCTGCTAAGAATAAATTTAAAATATATTTATCTGCTTTAACAGAACTTAATATAGATTATCATAATCGTTTTCCTACTACAGATAATAGACTTTTAAGAAGAATTATTAGGGATAATAGGACTAGAGGATATAATGTAGTTGATACGTTAAAAGTTTGGAGTAATGTTAGAAGAGGCGAAGAAAAACATATTTTCCCATATCAAGATGAGGCAGATGAGACTATTAATACTGCTTTAATATATGAGTTAGGTGTATTAAAAACTTATGTTGAGCCTTTACTTTATTCAGTAGATGAAGATTCACCTTATTATGAAGAAGCGAAAAGATTACTTAATGTGTTGAGATTAATTTTACCAATACCAAGTGAAAGTATTCCAGATGACTCTATAATTAGAGAGTTTATTGGAGGAAGTTGTTTCCATGGATAGAATAAGAACCTTGATTATAATTAGTCGAGGTTTTTACTTTTGAAACTTTTTTTAAATATGTTTTTCTATTAGTTGTATTTTATTGTTTTTTTTGATATTCTTATTTAAAGAGTAATGATAAGGAGTGTATGGAGGAAAGATGCGTTATGAGTAAATTTGATGATGATTATATTGGTTTAGTAAAAGAGATATTATCTAAAGGGGGTGAGGTAGAAAATAGAACTGGTGTTAATACTATTAAACTTCCTTGTTATAACTTAGAATTTGATTTAAGACGTGAGTTTCCTATTTTACAAACTAAGCAGACTTTTTATAAGAATGCAATAATTGAAATGCTTTGGATATGGCAGATGCAATCTAATGATGTAAGAGAATTACATAAGCGTAATGTTCATATTTGGGATGAGTGGATGGTTGATTCTGATGGAATTTATCGTATTTATGAGCCAGTTACAGACAGATATGATAAGGATAAAGAAGTTGTTTTAATGGATCCTTTAAGTGTTTCTTTGGATAATCCTAATGGAAAGTTAAGCCCTAAGTATAATGAACTTGGTAAGGTGATGACTGCTAAAAGTTTAATAGAAGGAAAAAATATCAAAGCTGCTAAGTTTTATGGTAAGGAATATGCTTATACAATTGGAACAGCTTATGGATTTATTACTGATAGATATAAATTTACACAAAATTTAATTAATACTTTGAAAAATAATAAAATTGATAGAAGAATGGTTTATAGTTTATGGCAAAATGAATTTTTAAGAACTGCTGTTTTACCTTCTTGTGTTTGGTCTACAGAATGGGATGTTACTGGAGATACATTAAACTTGTCTGTTCATCAAAGGAGTTGTGATACTGCTTTAGGGTTACCTTTTAATGTTACTCAGTATGCGACACTTTTAAAAATGATTGCTCAAGTTACGGATTTAGAGGCTGGTAAGATTAATTATTCTATTAAAGATGCTCATATCTATGTTAATCAAGTAGATGGTATTCTTGAACAAATTGAGAGATATAAAAGATATAGAGAACTGTTAGATCAATATAAAAACAATTTAAATGACTTTAAAAAATATGAAATGTGTTTAAATTTATTTCTTGAAAAGTTAGAAGAAAAAAATATTGAAGAAACTGAATATATTAAGAATTGTAGATTAGATAAAAAAATTATTGATATTATAGAAAGTGATGAGAAACCTTATTTATGGTTAGATGAGAATGTTCAAGATTTCTTTAGTTTTGATAATTCTAGAGAGTTGAAACATTCCAAGGTTAAAAGTTATAAACATATGGGAAAAATAAGTTTTCCTATTACACAATAAAGAAAAGAGGTAAATTATGAATGATAGAATTACTAGAGATAATGAATATAAGGATATAAAGGTATCAGAGTTAGGGTATAGAGAATTAAGTGAGGAAGAGAAAGTTTTAGTGCAAAAATTTGTTAAAGAGTATAATGGGACATTTTATATACTTTTTGTATTATTCTTTATTTTTGGATGCTTACTTACTGCTCTTGTAGTTTATAATGTATTTTGGTTAGGCGATAATGAAACTCTTAGTGCATTAGTTATAGCTTTTATATTTTTTCTTGTATCTTTCTTTATTTTTAAAATGGCTATTCCTAAAAATAAAAAATGTGTTAAAGTACAAGATGGGGTATTAAATGGGGTTTGGCGAAGTGTTAGAGTTTCTGGGTCTAATAAATATGAACATTTTTATTTAGATGTTATATTTCCATTAAATGGAACAAGATTCCGTAAAGTTAATTGCTTTGAAAAAGATTATAAAAAGGGAAAAGCTGGTGATAAAGTTTTGGTATTTTCTTTTAACAATAAGAAAGTTTTTGGAATAGTTAGAGATAATATTTAATTTTATTAAAAATATATTGACAATAAACTTGATATAGTGTTATAGTATGTATGCTGATTTAAATTGGTTTTGCCTATGGCAAAACTTTATTTAAAAGTAAAAATGATACACCTGGATATGTGTAAAGAAAGGAGTTAATGATTACAATGCCTACAGTAAATCAATTAGTTCGTAAAGGTAGAGGAAGTAAGACTCGTAAGAGTAAAGCTCCAGTACTTTTAGTAGGAGTTAATTCAATTAGAAGAAAACAAACAAATAATCCATCTCCTCAAAAACGTGGAGTTTGTACTCGTGTTGGTACTAAGACACCTAAGAAACCAAACTCAGCTTTACGTAAGTATGCTCGTGTTCGCTTAAGTAATGGTAAGGAAGTAGATACATACATTCCTGGTATTGGACATAACTTACAAGAGCATAGTGTTGTATTAGTTCGTGGTGGACGTGTTAAGGACTTAATCGGAGTTCGTTATCATATTATTCGTGGCGCACTAGATACAGCAGGAGTTAAAGATAGAAAACAAGGCCGTAGTAAATACGGGGCTAAGAAACCTAAGAAATAATATGTAAAAGAAATCGAAAGGAGGATAAATTATGCGTAAAAGACGTGCTGTTAAAAGAGATATTTTACCAGATCCTATATATAAGTCTAAGACTGTTGCTAAACTAATTAATACAGTTATGCTTGATGGTAAAAAAGGTGTTGCTCAAACTATCGTTTATGATGCTTTTAATATCGTTAAAGAAAAAACTGGTAAAGATTCATTAGAAACTTTTAATGAAGCGATGGAAAATATTAAACCTCTTTTAGAAGTTAAATCTAGAAGAGTTGGTGGTGCTAATTATCAAGTTCCTCAAGAAGTTACTCCAGCTAGAGCTGAAGCTTTAGCTTTACGTTGGTTAGTTACATTCTCAAGAAAACGTGGAGGACGTGGAATGGCTGATAATTTAGCTAGTGAAATTATAGATGCATCTAATGGAACAGGTGCTGCTGTTAAAAAACGTGAGGATACCCACAGAATGGCTGAAGCTAATAAGGCTTATGCTCATTATCGTTGGTAGGAAGGAGAAATTATGGCAAGAGATACGTCTTTAGATAAGACAAGAAACTTTGGAATTATGGCTCATATCGATGCTGGTAAGACTACAACTACTGAACGTATTCTATATCATGGTGGTAATATCCATAAAATTGGTGAGACTCATGATGGTGCTAGTCAAATGGACTGGATGGAGCAAGAAAAAGAGCGTGGTATTACTATTACATCTGCTGCTACTACAGTACACTGGAAAAATCATCGTTTTAATATAATTGATACTCCAGGACACGTAGATTTTACTATCGAAGTTAGTCGTAGTTTAAGAGTTTTAGATGGTTCTGTAGCTTTGCTTGATGCTCAAGCTGGTGTTGAACCTCAAATGGAAACAGTTTGGAGACAAGCTGATGAATTTATGGTACCTAGAATTATTTTTGCTAATAAAATGGGTAAAATGGGTGCTGACTTTAATTATAGTCTTAAATCAATAAAAGATCGTTTAGGAGTTAATGCTAAACCTATTGAATGGCCAATTGGGGCTGAAGATGATTTCCGTGGAGTTATTGATTTAGTTACTATGAAAGCTATTGAGTTTGATGGTAAGCCTGAAGAGGAAGCTAAGGAGATTGAAATTCCTGCTGACTTAAAAGACTTAGTAGAAGAGAAACATGCTGATTTAATTGAAGCGACCGCTGAATTTGATGATGAAATGATGGAAACATACTTAGAAGGTGGAGAAGTAACTGTTGAAATGATTAAACGTGCTATTCGTAAAGGATGTTTAGATGCTAAGTTCTTCCCAGTTATGTGTGGTACTGCTTTAGGTAATATGGGTATTAAACCATTACTTGATGCAGTTATTGATTATTTACCAAGCCCATTAGATATTCCATCTATTAAGGGACATAACTTAAAGGGAGATGAAGAAGTTCGTCATCCAAGTGATAGTGAACCATTTAGTGCTTTAGCATTTAAAGTTATGACTGATCCATTCGTTGGACGTTTAACATTCTTTAGAGTTTATTCAGGACATTTAGCTAGTGGTAGTTATGTACTTAACTCTACTAAAGATTCTAAAGAAAGAATTGGTCGTATATTACAAATGCATGCTAATAACCGTAAAGAAATTAGTGATGTATATACTGGTGATATAGCTGCTGCTGTTGGACTTAAGAATACTACTACTGGTGATACATTATGTGATGAGAAGAAACCTATTATCTTAGAGAAACTTATTGTTCCTGAGCCAGTTATTCAACTTGCTGTTGAACCTAAGAGTAAGGCAGATCAAGATAAGATGGCACTTGCATTACAAAAACTTGCTGAAGAAGATCCAACATTTAAAGTTCATACTGATCATGAAACAGGTCAAACTGTTATCGCTGGTATGGGTGAGTTACACCTTGATGTATTAGTTGATCGTATGAAGCGTGAATTCCATGTTGAAGCTAATGTTGGTGCACCACAAGTTGCTTATCGTGAAACTATTAAACAAACAGCTGAATGTGAAGGTAAATACATTAAGCAATCTGGTGGACGTGGACAATATGGACACGTTTGGATTAAGTTTGAACCAAATCCTGATAAAGGTTATGAATTTGTTGATCAAATCGTAGGTGGTGTTGTTCCTCGTGAATATATTCCTGTTGTTGATAAGGGATTACAAGAAGCAATGCAAACTGGTATTTTAGCAGGATATCCTATGATTGATGTTAAAGCAACATTATTCGATGGTAGTTATCATGATGTTGACTCTAGTGAAATGGCATTTAAAATTGCAGCTAGTATGGCTTTAAAAGAAGCTAAGAATAAATGTCAAGCAGTATTACTTGAACCAATCATGAAAGTTGATGTTACTACCCCTGATGAATACTTCGGTAACGTTATGGGAGACTTAACTAGTAGACGTGGTCGTCCACTTGGACAAGAGTCACTTGGAAATGTGGTTAAATTATCAGCAATGGTTCCACTTTCTGAGATGTTTGGATATGCTACTAACTTACGTAGTAATACTCAAGGTAGAGGTAACTTTGTTATGACATTTGATCATTATGAAGAAGTACCTAAAAATATTGCTGAAGAAATTATTAAAAAGAGTGGAAATTAATAAGAAACTTTGATAAAATTAGTTCTAAACAGTTGCAAATTTAGTAATTGTTAGATAAAATATAAATTGTATAAAAAAAGAGGAGGAAAAAATATGGCAAAACAAAAATTTGATCGTTCAAAACCACATGTTAACATTGGTACAATTGGACACGTAGATCATGGTAAAACTACATTAACTGCAGCTATTACTAAATGTTTACATGATAAAAACCCTGCATGGGCTGATTTTACAGATTATGCAAACATTGATAAAGCTCCAGAAGAAAGAGAACGTGGTATTACAATTAATACTGCACACGTAGAATACCAAACTGAAAAACGTCATTATGCTCACGTTGACTGCCCAGGACATGCTGACTATGTTAAAAACATGATTACTGGTGCTGCTCAAATGGATGGTGCAATTCTTGTAATTGCTGCTACAGATGGAGCTATGGCTCAAACTCGTGAACATATCCTATTATCACGTCAAGTTGGAGTACCTCGTATGGTTGTATTCTTAAACAAATGTGATATGGTTGATGATGATGAGTTAATCGATTTAGTTGAAATGGAAGTTCGTGACTTATTAAATGAATATGGTTACGAAGGAGATGAAACTCCAGTTATTAAGGGTTCTGCTCTTAAAGCTCTTGAAGGAGATCCTAAGTATGTTCAAGCTATCTATGATTTAATGGATGCTGTTGATGAATGGATTCCAACTCCTGAACGTGATACTGATAAACCATTCTTAATGAGTATTGAAGATGTATTCACTATCACAGGTCGTGGTACAGTTGTTACTGGACGTGTTGAACGTGGACAATTAAAACTTAATGATGAAGTTGAAATAGTTGGTATTCGTGATACTCAAAAGACAGTAGTTACTGGTATCGAAATGTTTAGAAAACAACTTGATTATGCAGAAGCTGGAGATAATGCAGGAGTTTTACTTCGTGGTATCTCTCGTGAACAAGTTGAACGTGGACAAGTTCTTGCTAAACCAGGAAGTGTACATCCACACAATAAATTCAAAGCTGAAGTTTATGTACTTAGCAAAGAAGAAGGTGGACGTCATACTCCATTCTTCAGTAACTATCGTCCACAATTCTATTTCAGAACTACTGATGTTACTGGTGTAATTACTTTACCAGAAGGTGTAGAAATGGTTATGCCTGGTGATAACGTAACAATGGAAGTTGAATTAATTCACCCAATTGCTATTGAAAAAGGTACTAAGTTCTCTATCCGTGAGGGTGGACGTACTGTTGGTGCTGGTGTTGTTTCTGAAATCGAAGGATAATAGAAACTTATTAAGAAGTCTTAGGACTTCTTTTTTTCTTTAATATATGTTATACTTTTTATGGTGTTTAATATGAAAAGAAAAGAGATTATTTTAGGGGTTATAGGTATTATTTTAATAGTAGTAGTTGCTTTCTTTATTGCTAATTTAATTCATGATTATCATGTGGATTCTCTTAGTAATGAAAATAAAGATAAAGAAAATGTCGAAGATAAAATAGAAGTAAATGGTACTGAGGTTTTATTTAAGACTTATAAAGTAGATGGTATATTCTTTTTAAATGTACCTGATAACTATATAAAATTGTCTGATGAAGAGTTAAAAGCTAAATATAATTATAATGAACGTCCTGAACTTGTCTTTATGAGTGAGTTAGACTCAGAGCATGTTTTTATTAGTACTACAGATCAAGATATGACTGATGATGGGTTAGAGGCTTATCTTAATAATAGAATAGCTGGACTTACTAATATGACTGTAATAGATAGTGGAGTTTATCAGAAACATGATAAAACTTTTGCAAGGTTAGTGGCAACAGATGATACTACATATTATAATCTTAGATTTTTTACGATTGATAATAAACTAGTTACAGTTGAATTTAATGCTCCAGTTAGTGTTTATAAAGACTTTGAAGACGTTGCTAATGAAACAATGAATAGTATTTGTTTTGATGAAGAAGATATTAAAAAGTATTCTAGTGATTAGAATACTTTTTACTTTTTCTTTTCTTTGTTTAAGTTTTTATATAAATTATAAGGTAAAGGACTTATTATAAGTTCAAATTCACCAATATATTCAGTAATGAGAGAATTAAAGCCTAATTTCATTTCATTTAAGCCACTATATTTAGTTATTTTTGTAAATTCTCCACTTATAGCATTTAAATTTATATATTTAAAGTTCCTATTTTTGTAATCATTTATCATTTTCCATTTAATAAGATAGTTTGGGTTTAAGCTTTTAAAACTTTGATTAAATCCTTCTATTATTAAGTAACATACATTATCATAAGATAAATTTAATGAGGTTCCAATAATAAGACCGTTAGGATTTTCTTTTAATAAATTAGTCGCCCAAACTAAATTCTTTTTGTAAGTGTTAACTAATTTATCTGATTCCATTTTTTCATTAATTAATTTCTTTTTGGTATTACTATTATTACTTAATTGAATTTTATTAGCTAATTCATTGTTTAGTTCTATTTCTCTTTCGTATTGAAGTCTACTAGTTATTACGAATGTTTCAGTATTTAATTTGGCAAAGTATAAATCTATACTATCTTCAAAATTATTATAAAAATCTATATAGTAATTTAGGGGTTTATCATATTTTTTCTTAATTAATTCATAAAAGATAGGTAGTTCTTCTTTGTTTCCTTTATATATTTCAACTCCACTTCTAATCGCTTTCTTTATCTTATGTCTTATTCTTTTTTCAAAATTTTGATAAATATCTTTTATATCGTTATTTAACATTACAATCGCTTCAAACCTAGGTTTTTTACTTTCAAAGAAGAGGTTTGGTCCTAAGTAGTTATAACCTGTAGATTTTAAATTTTCTAGGGCAATATTCGCTTCATTATTAATATTCATTATCTTTCCATCTTTGTTTCTTACATTTACAGGTAATAAAGGATCAATAGTAATTGAGATGAAACCTTGTTTTCCTAGAAGTTTTTTAAGTCTAGTAGTAAATTCTTTTAAATCATTAATGTTTGTATAATCAAAAAGAAAACCACGTGGTGCATAGGCAATTTTATAGTTCATCATAACTTCTTTAAATAAAAGTAGGGAAGCCCCTAAAAGATTGCCTAAATCATCTATGATTCCAATGTAGTGAATATCGTAACCGTTATTTTTGATAGTTCTGCCATAAGATGATGTTTGATAATAGTTACGGTATTTATGAGTTGATGCGAATTTGTCAAAACTTATTTCATCTAGTGTGATTATCTTCATAACAATTACCTTTCTTTCTTTTTTATTATATCAATATATTTATTACTTTTCAATTAAAGGCTTTAAATATTTTCTATATTTAGTATATAATGTTATTAAGGGATGTGATGTATTTATGTTTGATAATAAAAAAATATTGATACTTGGATTGGCACGTAGTGGATATGAAGCGGCTAAGTATTTAAGTAAATTTAATAACACTATTATTGTTAATGATGGTGGCGATGTTAATAAACAGGATAAAAGTAAAATAGAAGAACTAGAAAAACTAGGAGTTCAGATGATATTTGGAAGTCATCCTGATGAATTACTAGATGATAGTTTTGATTATCTTATTAAGAATCCTGGTATTAGAAATGATCATAAGTATGTAGTTAGGGCGAAAGAGTTAGGAATAGAAGTTATTAATGAAGCAGAGATGGCTTATAGATTATTACCTAATGATGTTACATTAATTGGTATTACTGGTACTAATGGTAAGACTACTACGACAACTCTTACTTATGAGATGATAAAGAAGAGTGGTAAGAGAGTGCATTTAGCAGGTAATATTGGTTATCCTTTGTGTAGTTTTTTAGAAAAGTTAGAGAGTGGAGATATTATCGTGATGGAAGTATCTTGTCAACAACTTGCTAATATGAAAGAGTTTAGACCTCATATTGCTTTAATGACTAATTTGGCTGAAGCACATATAGATTTCTTTGGTAGTTATGAAGCTTATAAAGAAGATAAACTTAAACTATTTAAAAACCAGCGTGATGATGATATTGCAATACTAAATATAGAAAATGATGATGTAATGAAGGGAACTCATGATATTAAAAGTAATGTTAAGTATTTTTCTTCTAAACGAGAGATAAATGGGGCTTATATGTTAGATAATAAACTTTATTACTATGATGAGTTTATTATGAATAGAGAAGAGTTTCTACTTAAAGGTAATCATAATGTTGAGAATGCTTTAGGGGCAATGATGATTGCCAAAGAAGTAGGGGTTGATAATGAATCAATAGTTTCTGTTTTAAAGACATTTACTGGTGTTAGACATAGATTAGAGTTTATAGATAAGGTTAATGGTGTAGATTATTATAATGATACAGAAGCGACTAATACTAAGTGTACTACTATTGCATTATCATCATTTGATAAAAATGTTATCTTAATACTTGGAGGACTTGAACGAGGACAAGACTTTCATGATTTAGATAACTATATTAGTCCTGTTAAAGAAATTGTTGGTATTGGAGAGTGTCGTGATAGAGTTAAAGAATATGGAGAGAGTGTTGGTATTAAGACTAATACTTTTGAAAAATTAGTTGATGCGATGGATTATATTAATAGTGTAGTTGTGGATGGTGATACGGTGTTACTTAGTCCGGCCTCAGCTTCTTGGGATCAATATAAACAATGTGAGGATAGAGGGGATGAATTTAGAGATATAGTAAAAAAATGTTATGATAAACATAGAGTATGTATTAAAAAATAGAAGAGGTGTAATAATGAAGATACAAAACTTTATAAATAAGAAAAATAAATTTAAAATAGATCATACATATCAAAGACCAAACAAGGTATGGAGTCTTCAAGATAATCAGTGTTTAATTGATACTATTTTGAGAGGAGAGCCTTTACCTTTATTTTTTCTAAATAAGAAGATTGAAAATGGAGAAGAAGTCTTTTATATTGTTGATGGGCAACAAAGATTAAATTGTATTAGAGAATTTTATAATAATAAATTTAAACTATCATCAAAATTTTCTGATGATAAATATGACGGAAAAACTTTTAATGGTGAAAATTCTTTATCAGAGATTGATCAAGATAAATTCTTAGAATACGATTTAAAATTCTTTATTATGGAAGATTATGATGATGAAAGAGTAAGGCTAATTTTTTCTAGATTGCAAAGAGGTAAGCCACTTAATTTGGGAGAAAGATTAAATGCAATGCCAGGTGCAATTGTTCCAACTATGAGAGCGATAGCAGAACATCCATTTATTAAGGAAACAATTGATATCCCAGAAAATAGATATGAAAAATATCCTGATGTTGCGAGGATGCTATTTTATGAGGTATATGGTTCTAAAAATTGTGCTTCAGATGATTTATATAAGTTTTTTGATAATTATAAAAATATAACACGTGATAGTAAGATATATAAGACAATAGTTGATAATTTAAATTATTTAAATAGGTGTTTTAAGGGTAATAAGTATTTCTTTTTAAAAAAGCATGCATGGATTATTGCAATTTATAGTATGATTAGTGATTTAAGAAAAGCTTATGCTATGACTGATAAAGAGGAAGATGTTAAAAATTTTATTGTTAATTTTGCAAGTAATGTTTATGATGAAGATATGAGGCAATCTAATATTATGTATAATAAGTTCTATGATAATGTACGTGGTGGATGGTCAGAAAAAAATCAGATGTTACGTAAAAACTATTTAATTAATAATTTTATAGAAAAATATAAAATTATTGAGAAAGATAATAAAAGGCAGATTAGTGATGTAGAAAAAATGGTAATTTTTAATAAACACCCTTATTGTGATATGTGTCAAAAAAAGTTTAATAGTTATAATGAACCTGAATATCATCATGTAGTGAGATACACTGATGGTGGTGCTTCAGAAGAAGATAACATTCAAATTTTGTGTAAAGAATGTCATGATATTATTCATGGAAAAAAAGCTTACGAAAGTAGTAATGAAGTTGATGAGATTGCAGATGAGGATTATGAAGAATAAAAATATTATTGTAGATGGCAAAAAAGTGATATAATATAGTTGTTTGGAAAGGATGATTTTATGAATATTAAAAATATTATAGGAAGAGAAATATTAGATTCAAGAGGTAACCCTACTGTTGAAGTAGATGTAATACTAGATAATGGTATTATGGGTAGGGCTTGTGTACCTAGTGGAGCTTCTACTGGAGAAAGGGAAGCTTTAGAAATGAGAGATGGAGATAAGAGTAGATTTAATGGTAAAGGTGTATTAAATGCTGTTAATAATGTTAATACTATCTTACGTGATAATCTAATTGGAATGGATGTTACTAAACAAAAAGAAATAGACTATAAAATGTTAGAGTTAGATGGTACTAAGACTAAGAGTAAGTTAGGTGCTAATGCTATACTTGGTGTTTCTATGGCTTGTTTAAAGGCTGCTGCAAAAGCTTGTGGAAAAGAGTTATATGAATATGTTGGAAATGGTAAGACTTTACCTGTTCCTATGATGAATATCATTAATGGTGGTGCTCATGCTGATAATTCATTAGATTTTCAAGAGTATATGATTATTCCACAAAGAGATACTATCCATGAAAGAGTTAGAGTAGGTGCTGAAGTATTCCATAGTCTTAAAAATGTTTTAAAAGAAAAGGGATATGCTACTAGTGTTGGAGATGAAGGTGGTTTTGCTCCTAATCTTAAGACTAATAAAGAAGGATTTGAGTTAATTACTGAGGCTGTTAAACGTGCTGGATATGAACCAGGAAAAGATGTTTGTTATGCAATTGATGTTGCAGCTTCAGAGTTTTATTCTGATGGTAAATATAATCTTGCATCCGAAGGTAAAGTACTTAGTACTGATGAGTTAATTAAATATTATGAAGATTTAGTTAATACATATCCAATTATTTCTATTGAAGATCCAGTTGATGAGAATGACTGGGAAGGATTTAGTAAAGTAACTGAGTTACTTGGTGATAGAATTCAACTTGTTGGTGATGATTTATTTGTTACTAATAAAGAATGTTTACAAAAAGGTATTGATAATAAAGCTGGTAATGCAATACTATTAAAAGTAAATCAAATTGGTACTATTACTGA
>CALVIY010000005.1 GCA_944331955.1 uncultured Bacilli bacterium | reverse complement strand
TATCCAAGTAGTCAGATATGTAGTCACTGTGGATATAAGAATAGTAAGTTGAAAGATTTAAGTATAAGAGAGTATGACTGTAAAGAATGTGGAGTGCATAATGATAGAGATATAAATGCTAGTTTAAACATATTATTTGAAGGATTAAAGTTACACTATAATTTAGTTAGTTTAGTATAGATAATGTTTTAGATAAATAACAATTTAATATAAAAATAAATTAGTACGGTAGCGACTATCGGAATTTAAGCCTATGGAGAATAAGAAATACCTTATCTATGAAGTAGGAATCCTTGGAGGTAACGACAAGGTAAAAACAAACTTGTTTGTTTTATTTGTTCTACTAAAAAATATTTACAAAAGAATATTTATCTGTTATATTCTTATTGACGTTTATGCTTAAAACTTTAATTTTTAATTTAACTGCATATTAATTTATGTGGGTTTTCTTCGTTTTCAAAGAACTTTACTAATAATTAAAGGAGGGATAACATGTCTATTAGTAAAGAAGAAATATTAAAAGAAAAGAAGAAATTACATGATGTTTTAGAGAGTCTTGATAAAGAGATAGAAGAGTCTAGTAGTGACTTATTTCTAAAAGAAGAAGAACTTATTAATTTTAGAAAACTTAATTATGAAGATAGATCATCTTTTGATAAAGCTGAATTTAATCAAGTAATGACTAGTGATAGTCTAGAAGCTTTAAGAGTACTTAGTAAAAGAAAATATTATAAGTCTTTAATTAATATTAAAGATAAACCTTATTTTGCATCTTTCCTTTATAAAGATAATGAAGGAAATACTTATGATATTTATATGGCTTTGACTTATTTAAAAGATGAAAACTATGATAATATTTTATATGATTGGCGTAGTCCTATTTGTAGTTTATTTTATGATTATGAAGCAGGGCCTTGTAAATATAAAGTAGATGATTATATTCATGAAGGAAGTCTTTTATCTAAAAGACAATATATAATAGATAAGAGAGAACTTGTTAGTGTTTTTGATAATTCTCTAAATATAGATGATGAACTATTACAAAAAGTAATCGCTACTACTGACAATGAAAGAATGAAAAATATTGTTAATACGATACAAGCTGAACAGAATAAGATAATCCGTAATTTAGATGATCATAATCTAATAGTACAAGGTATCGCAGGAAGTGGTAAAACATCAGTTGCCTTACATCGTATTGCCTTCCTTTTATATCGTATTAAAAACTTAAGTTCTAATAATGTTTTAATATTTTCACCTAATAAGATATTTTCAGAATATATTTCAAATGTCTTACCGGAATTAGGAGAAGCGAATACACTTGAGACAACCTTTAGTGATTACTTAAGTTATTTCTTAAAAGAATATAAAAATATCGAAAGCTTTCCGCACTTTATTAGTAAATATTATAAAGGGGAAAAATATGATGTAGATATTATTAAATATAAACAGAGCAAAGAGATTATAAGAGATTTAGATAATTATATTAATGAGTTTTTAAAGAAGTTTAAAGTTACTAGTGATATAGAACTTGATAAGATAAATGAAGTTAGTAAAGATGAGTTAAATTACTTAATTAAAGATAAATATAGTAGATTTCCTTTAGTTGAGAGAATTGATGAAGCATCTAAGTATTTATCATTAAAGTATTATGGCTCTCCCGGTAAAAGAAAGGCTCCTATTAGGAAGTTAATTAAAGATAATATTAATATGTCTTTAAATATTAAAGATATTTATAAAGATTTCTTTAAAAGTAGTTATGCTAAATATAAATTAGAAATAAAAAATACTAAAGTAATAGGTTATGATGATGCCCTACTAGTATCTTACTTAAAAGGTAAACTCTTTGGCTTTCCTTATAATAATTACATTAAACAAGTAGTTATAGATGAAGCGCAAGATTATAATTATTTACAATATGTGATTATTAAAGAGATGTTTAAGAAAGCTGACTTTACAATATTAGGTGATGTTAATCAAAATATTAACCCCTATTATAAATATGAAACTCTTGAAGAGTTAAAAGAGATATTTAATGATAGTAATTATTTAGAGTTATTAAAGACTTATAGATCTACGAAAGAGATAATAGAATATACTAATAAGATATTGAATTTAGATTATGTTAATGCAATTAAGAAAAGTAATAATAAAGATGTTCTTATTAGAAACCCTAAAGATATTAAGTTATCACTACTTGATGATATAAAAACACTTACTAATACATATAAGTCCCTTGCTATTATTACTAAAGAAGATAGGGAAGCAGAAGCCATTTTTGATTTATTAAAAGATGATTTAAATATTAGTTTACTAACAGAAGAATCTAAATCATTTATTAAAGATTTAGTAGTAGTTCCAAGTTATATTGCTAAAGGTTTAGAGTTTGATAGTGTTATCATAGTAGATAGTGATGAGTCCTTTAAGAAAAATAAATATCTATATTATGTCGCTTGTACGAGGGCAAGAGAGGAGCTTATTATTTATGAGTAAAATATATTTAGATAAAGCAGGTTATGAGAATTATTTAAAGAGTCTTGAAAATATAAAAAAAGAAATAGATGCTAATGCTAAACTTATGAGCCTTTATGCAAGTGATGATGCTTATGGAGATGGTTGGCACGATAACTTTGCTTATGAAGAGACTATGCATAAAGAAGCCGAGTTGTTTCAAAAATACAATAAAAAGAAAAGTATGTTAAAAGATATAGTTATTATAGATAAAGAATCTAATGGCACAGTTAGTCTTAATATGAAAGTAGAGTTATTATTTATAGAAGATGATTCGGTTGAAGAATATATAATAACTGGTGATATTAATAGTAATATAGAAGATAATAGCATTACTATTAATAGTCCTTTAGGTTCTGCAATTTATGGTAAAAAAGTAGGAGATAAAGTTAGTTATAAAGTTGGGGATAATACTTATAATGTAGAGATATTAGGAATAGATGCTTGTAGTTAAAATAATCTTTCTAAAAATTAATAGATGTGCTAGAATAAATTTAATATAAAACAGGAGGAATTAATTTATGTTTGGCAAAAAGAAAAAGAATGTTGTTGATGCTAGAGATAACAACGATTCACAAGAAAAATATACTATGAAAGAAAGTTATAATGCTGATGAGTTATATTTAGCAAGATTAAAATGGGTTTCAAGTGATAATGTAGATTTTTCTGGACCTATGAATAAAGAAACTGAAATAAAATATCTTTTTGAAAAAGAAGGGGAGAAGTATAAAGAAATTTTTACAGGGTTTAAAGCAGGTATAGACACTGAATATTTTAATTTACCATATGTTATAGACATTATGCCTTTAACTGAAGTTCATGAGGAATTTAAAGGAACAAAATTTCCTAGATTAGGAATGCTATTATTATTTAATGATATCAATAAAAAAGAAAAACAAGAAGAGAAAGGTTTTCAAAAGAAATTGGAGAGTGATAATAAGTGAAAGAAACCTATGCCTTTTTAGTAAAAACAGAAGTTAATTATGTAAGTACTATTGATGGAGACAAACCTAGTTGTAGACCCTTTGGAGTACCAATTATATATGATGATAAGATTTATATTTTGACTAGTAAACATAAAAAAGTTTCTAAACAAATAGAAAAAAACAACAATGCTTGTATCGTTGCTTACGATGGAGATAATTGGCTTAGAATAAACTGTATATTAATAGATGATAGCAGCAATATAAATGTTAAATCTAAATTTTTAGAAGAGTTTGATGATTTAGAAGATGCAGGTTATAGTTTAGATAATCCTGATATGCAAGTTTTATATATGAGTGATGTTGAAGCTACACTTTATGATGAGGATGGTAATGAGTTGGAAAAATATAAATTTTAATTATAAATAAAATGACCAGGGGCTTCTAAAGTTTCCCTAGCACTACTCGATATTAATATACCATTTTAATTATAGCCTGTCAAAACAAATTTGATAATCATAAATAATTAAACAGCCAATTAATAAAAACTTTAAAGATACTTTTAATATAGGTATCTTTTTAATTTTTAGAGCAAAAAATGTTTTTCCTTAATTATATATATGAGGAGGAATATTTATGAGCATGAAAAAAGTTGGCTCGATAGAAGTATATGAGCTTGATGAAAATTTAGACAAATATACTAGGAAAGAAAGGGAAGAGTATATAAATGAACTCTTTAAACAAGAGTATCAGGGCAAGGAAATATCTTATCTTCTGAATGGGGAAGAGATAAAGGCTTTGATTAACCAAAAAACTAGAAGGAATTTTAGGGCATATCAGCATTCAGGAAAATATGAAACAAAAAAGTCATATAATGCTAGACAAAATATTGCCTTTAGTGGTAATTATATTGATATGATATCGAATACGTCTTATAATTATTCAAAAGCTGAGAGCAAAGAACATCAAAAAAGACATCATAAAAATAATAGATGGCATTATTTTAACAAAATTATTAAATGTAATAATTGTTTTTATTCTGTTAATATTGATGTGCTTGAAAAAGATAATAATTATTTTATATATAATACAAAATTAAAAGAAGTGGATGCTCCAGCATTAAACCGAAGTATGATATCCACCTCTTCTGTTATTAATATATCATAAGTACTAAATGATATGCAAGTAAAATTTAAAAAAATTAAAGAGGTGTTAATCCCGTTACAAGAAGTAACAGAATAAAATAACCACCTCTTCTATTGACAATATATCATCATTTGCAGATTATATGCAAGGAAAAATTAAAAGAAGTGGATGCCCCAGCATTATACCGAGGTGTTATATCCACTTCTTCTACAAATAATATACATTAATATTAGTTAATAATCAAGAATTTTAATGCATAAAGCTAATTTTTTTGATATTCTATTATTGGGTGAAATTTATGGAGAAAATATTAATTGTAGAAGATGATGAAACTTTAAGAGATGAGCTTTCTAATTTATTATCTAATTCAGGATATGAGGTGTTGATGTTAACAGACTTTAAAAATAGTAAAGAAGAGATTATTAAACTTAATCCAGATTTAATCCTTTTGGATATTAATATTCCCTATCTAAATGGAGAAACATTACTTAAAAGTCTTCGTGATGATAAAGTAAATACT
Source organism: uncultured Bacilli bacterium (assembly GCA_944331955.1). Taxonomy (GTDB): domain Bacteria; phylum Bacillota_I; class Bacilli_A; order RF39; family UBA660; genus Onthousia. Next base: position 52,473 of record CALVIY010000005.1, on the reverse strand, counting down.
CCAGTTATTATGCTAACTAGTAGTAATAAAACAATTGATGAAGTACTATCTATCAGTTATGGAGCAGATGATTATATTACTAAACCTTATAACCCTACAATACTATTACTTAGAATTAATAATATCTTTAAGAGAATGAAGAAAAGTTTTGATTATTTAGAGTATGATGATTTAAAGATATATCCTAATAAAGGTATTGTTGTTAAAGATAATAATGAGTTTTATTTAACTAAAAATGAAATGTTAATCTTTACTTATCTTTTAAATAATAGAGGTAGTATTGTAAATCGTGATGATTTAATGAGTTATTTATGGAATAGTGATCTTTATATAAATGATAATGCTTTAACAGTTAATATTAGTAGATTAAGAGGAAAACTTTATGATATGGGATACGATGACGTTATTGTTACAAGAAAGGGAGAAGGTTATTTATTAAAATGAAACTAAGTACTTATTTAAAAGATAAATTATATGCCTTTTTAATCTTTATTATTTATATAATTATTTTAATATTATTCTTAATCGCTTTAAAATTATCTAGTAGTATCATTATCTTTATAACTGTTTTTACTATTGTAATCTTTTTTGTCATTTTATTTTTTGATTATTTTAGAAAAAGAAAATTCTATAGTGAATTACTTGATAAATTAAATACTTTAGATAAAAAATATCTTTTAATTGAGATGATTCTTGTTCCTAACTTTTTAGAAGGTAAGATACTTTATGATGTTTTAGATGAAGTTAATAAGAATGAACATGATTTAATTAGTAAACTAAAAAATAAACAAGAGGACTTTAAAGAATATATAGAGTTATGGATACATGAAGTTAAACTTCCTATCGCTAGTCTTACTTTAATGAATAGAAAAGATAAAAGTACTTTAAGAGTGTTAAAAGAATTAGAGGACTATGTAGAACAAATTTTATATTATGTAAGATGTGAAAATGCTAATAATGATTATCTAATTAAAGAATGGGATTTAGATACTATTATTAAAAATGTAGCATTAAGAAATAAAGATGATCTACTTGCTTTAAATATAGATTTTAAAGTTAATAATTGTAATTTAAAAGTCTTAACAGATTCTAAATGGTTAGAGTTTATTATTAATCAGATTGTTAGTAATAGTATTAAATATAAAAAAGATAAAGATTCTATCATTGAAATAACTGGTAAAGACTCTGATGATTTTGTTACTATTACAATCTATGATAATGGTAAAGGGATTAGTAAAAGTGATTTACCAAGAGTTTTTAATAAGACTTTTACAGGTAATAATGGAAGAAGTACTAGTTCTAAATCTACAGGTATGGGACTTTATCTATGTAGGGAGTTATGTGAAAAACTTGGACATAAAATAGAGATTGATTCTAAGATGGATAAATATACTAAAGTTACTATTACCATTTATAAGAAAGATTTTTATAATGTATCTTAATCTATAAAGATTAAAAAATAATTCATAATAATTAAAAATATACTAGTTATGAAGTAATTGTATTTAAAAATAATTTTAAAATGTGAGATATTTAATATGTTTTTATATACATAAATTTGACAGCATTATAATGTTATGGTATAATATGCCACGTAAAAGAGAGGTATCAAAGTTTAAATTAAAAGGGAGATATTATGGGAAGAAAATTACAAACTATTTATGAATATTTAAGTGATTATACTGAAAAAGAAATTGATGATGCTATTTTTAATTTATCTATGGACGATAAATTGATTATCAGAGAACGCTATGGAGATGATTTACATAATCCTTTACCAAGACAAGGTTGGAATAGAGATTTATCTGTTAAATTTTATGGTAGTATTATTCCAAAATTGAAAAATACATTATTACAAAATAAAGAAAAAATTACTATAGAGAAGGCTTCAGAAATTACTTCTTCAGATAGCACAGTTAATTCAAATGATATGGCAATGCTTTTGATAGATTTATTACAAAAAGGTAAAGATACTGAAGAAATTTGTGACACTTTAAGAATTGATAATAAAACGCTATATAAACTTTTGTTAGAATTAAAAAATAAAGGTGTTAAATTTACAAAAGGTTATGGTATTGATGGTGATATACACTATAAAATTATTAGTAAGATTAAAAATTTAAATCCAAAAGAATTTAAAAATACTAGAACAATTACTGTTCCTAAATCTGTAAATTCTGTAAAAGTATTAGCAATATCAGATTTACATTTTGGTAATCAAAAGGAAAGACTAGATTTGGTTGATAGAGCTTATAATTATTGTACTAAAAACGGTATTCATCTTATTTTTTGTGGTGGAGATATAATAGATGGTGCTTACTCTAAAGGAGTTCAAAGGATTACTAGTTCATATGAACAAGCGGAATACTTTATTGAAAAATATCCACATGATAAGAGTATTTTAACATTTGCAGTAGGTGGAGATCATGATTTCAGTGCTTTTAATAGTGAATGTATTGATATTATAGAGATGTGCGATAATTATAGACATGATATTGTTATTGGAAATTATAATAATGCGATAATTAATATGAAAAAAGATAAGATTCAATTATATCATTATATAAATGGTGGAGTAGCATTAAATATAAACGCTTCTTTAATGTTACATGGTCATACGCATGAATTTCAACTAGGAATGCAACAAGATAGGTTAAATGTTGCACTTCCAAGTTTATCAGATCTTACTGAGTCATTACCATCTGCTTTAGAAATGACTCTTAATTTTAAAAATGATTTTATTGAAAGTACTGATATAAAACATTTATATTTTGATAATAAAGATATAGTTTTATCGGAATCACATTTATTACTACCTGAAAATAGAAACATTAAGCATGAAAGTAATACTACAACTAACACTATAGAAGATACTCATGTTACTGATGAACAAGTTAAACAATTAAGTAAAACTATGATGCAACTTTCTCGTAGAAGTTAAGATCTAATATAATTTAGATCTTTTAATATTACAAAAAAGTAAGGTTCTGTAAGGTTAAACAAACGACAAAAGACATAAATAGTAGTATATTTTCTATACAAGGAGGAGAAATTATGTCAAATTTATTAAAAATTGATAATATTGAGAAGTATTATGGATCAAGAAGTGGTTTAACTAAAGCGATTAATAATATTTCTTTTGAAGTAAGTAAAGGTGAATTTGTCGCTATTATGGGAAGTTCTGGTAGTGGTAAAACAACTTTACTTAACTGTATTTCTACTATTGATAGAGTAACTTCAGGTCATATTTATATGAATGGGGTTGATATTACTAAACTAAAGGGAAATGATTTAAATAAGTTTAGAAGGGAAGAGTTAGGTTTTATCTTTCAAGACTTTAATCTTTTAGATACCTTAACTGCTTATGAAAATATTGCTTTAAGCCTTTCTATACAAGATAAAGGATATCAAGAAATAGATAAACTTATTAAAGAGACTGCTAAAAAACTAGGAATAACTCATATTCTTAATAAATATCCATATCAAATGAGTGGTGGTGAGAAGCAAAGAGTCGCTAGTGCCCGTGCCATTATTACAGAGCCTAAATTAATACTTGCAGATGAACCTACTGGAGCCTTAGATTCTAAATCTAGTAAGATGTTACTTGATAGTTTTAATTACTTAAATGATGAGTTAAATGCAACTATTTTAATGGTTACTCATGATGCTTTTACTGCTAGTTATGCAAAACGTGTAATATTTATTAAGGATGGTAAAGTCTTTAATGAAATTATAAGGGGTGAAAAAACTAGAAAAGAGTTCTTTGATGAGATTATTGATGTAGTTACCCTTTTAGGAGGGGATTTAAATGATGCTCTTTAAGCTAGCTTTTAAAAATATAAAGAAAAGTGTTAGTGATTATGCCATATACTTTTTTACCCTTGTTCTTGGTGTTGCCATATTCTATGTTTTTAATGCCATAGATAGTCAAACTGCTATGATGAAAGTATCTGAGAGTACTAAAGATATCATAGACTTAATGTTAAATATGTTAAGTGGTGTATCAGTCTTTGTTTCTTTTGTTTTAGGCTTTCTTATAATTTATGCCTCAAGATTTTTAATGAAACGTAGAAATAAAGAGTTTGGTATTTATATGACTCTTGGTATGAGTAAAGGTAAAATTTCTAAAATATTAGTAGTAGAAACATTCTTAATAGGACTGTTATCACTTGTTGTAGGACTCTTATTAGGCAGTGCCTTATCCCAAGTAATGAGTGTTATCGTTGCCAATATGTTTGAAGCAGACCTTACAGAGTTTACCTTTGTTATAAGTACTAATGCTATTATTAAGACAATAATTTACTTTGGTATAATGTACTTGCTTGTTATGATATTTAATACTATTAGTGTGTCACGTTGTAAATTAATAGATTTAATAAATGCTAATAAGAAGACTGAAACAGTTAAGTTAAAGAATCCCTATTTATGTATAGTTATCTTTGTGATAGCAGTTGTAATGTTAGGATATGCTTATTATCAAGTAACAGGTAATGTAGAAAACTTAAGGGAAACTTGGCAAATATTTTTACCAATAGGTCTTGGTGCCGTAGGAACATTTTTACTATTTTTCTCACTTTCAGGACTTGTCTTAAGAGTATTACAACACTTTAAAAAGTTTTATTATAAAGGCTTAAATAGTTTTACGATAAAACAGTTTAGTAGTAAGATTAATACCACAGTATTTTCTATGACTGTTATATGCTTAATGTTGTTTGTAACAATCTGTGTCTTTTCTAGTTGTATGTCTATGAAAAATGCTATGACTTCTAACTTGCAAGAACTAGCACCTATTGATATTCAGTTATTAAAAACTAAAAATATACCAAGAGAGTTTATAGAAGAATATGGATATAATGAACAACAGGTAAATAACTCTTATATAAGTATAGAAGATGATTTAAAAAGTGTAGGTTTTAATATAAATGATTATTATAAAGATATTGTTGATATTAATACTTATACAACTAATGAACTTACAGTTAGAAGTACTTTAGGTAGTGCTTATGAAGAAGTATATAAAAAATATCCATTTATGACATATGATGCTATAGAAGAGATTGTTACTGTTAGTGATTATAATAAAGTTGCCAAACTACTAGGACTTGACACATATACAATAGATTCTGATGAATATTTAGTAATCGCTGATTATGATAATATGGTTGATGTTAGAAATATGGCTTTAGAGTTAGAAACACCTATTACTATTGATGGTAAGACTTATTATCCTAAATATGATAAATGTATGGATGGATTCTTAGAGATATCTAATAGTCATATAAATGATGGAGTATTTATTGTACCTGATAGTGCTGTTAGTAATTTAACTGTAGAAGAAGAGTATATGTATGCTAATTATAAAGCTGATACAGAAGAAGAAAAACAAGAAATAGAAGATTTATTATTAAGTAAAAGTGATGCTTTATTAAATATTGGTTCAACAATAAGTGCTGGTACAAGACTTTCTATATATGAAGGTAGTGTAGGTCTTGGTGCCTTAGTAACTTTTATTGGTCTATATCTTGGTGTAATCTTCTTAATAAGTAGTGCAGCGATACTTGCTTTAAAAGAGTTAAGCGAAGCGACAGAGAATAAAGAAAGATTTAAGATGTTAAGAAAAATAGGAGCCGATGAAAAAATTATTAATAAAGCTTTATTTAGACAAATAGCAATATTTTTCTTAGCACCACTTGTAATTGCTATCATCCATTCCATCTTTGGTATTATGTTTTGTAATTATATCTTAGAAACATTTGGTAATGAAAGTTTATTACTGGCAATAGTTCTAACAGCATTACTACTTGTAGTAATCTATGGAGGTTACTTACTAATTACATATTACTGTAGTAAGAGAATAATTAAAGAATAGTTATTCTCTTTTTTTGCCTTCTCAAAAGTGAACACTTTAAGTATGGTAAGTATATGAATAAAATAGTATAATAAATTAAAGGAGTGTAATATCTAATGAAATCTTTATTGAAAAGTCCTTTGTTTTATGGAACCATTTACTTAATTTTATATTTTATTGGTTACATAATACTTTCTTGTTATAATTATACTTATTTTGGTGTTATTAAACCTATCTCTATTATAATAGTTTTAATAACAATAATTTTGGAAATTGTAAGTATATATAAAACTAGAGAAGAAAAGAAAAATAATTTTTTTACATCATATTTATTTATTGAAATAGTAACTGTTATCATTTTCTTGCTAGTTTTAGGTTATTTTTTAGATTGTAAAGAAACTAAAATTACTTTATATAATAAGAAAATGGTAGAAGTAAGAAGTAGGTTATTAGTTACTGATACAGTTTCCTATTATGATTATGTTAATCCCTTTATTAGAGGAAATATAATAAAAAAGAAAATGTATTATGATAAAAAAGTTAGCAAAGAAAGTTATTTAAGTACAGTTTTCTTTGATGATGCAGGTAATTTAATTAAACAGACTTATAGTCAAAATATTGAAGAAGAAATAGAGAAAATTGATGTTAAAAGTGGTAGTTATAATACAACTACAATAGAATCTTTTCTTAATAGATATTTATATGAAAATAGATTTAATAAGACTGATATAATTAGAGTAAGAGTTACAGATTCTGTTTTAGCAGGTAAAGATATAATTATTATAGAAAAATCTACTGATAATGGAGTAAGTTTTAATAATATATTAGAAAATGATGATAAGTATTTAGTTGTAAATAGAGATACTAATGTTACTTTTGTTACTGAAGATATAGGTTTTATTTTTGACTTAGGACTATTAGGTAGGGATGATAGATATAAAAAGTTTTTAGTTACTACTGATGGTGGGAAAACATTTAGCAATGTTTCTATTACTATAAGTGGTTATGGTAATTTAGACTACTATTATATTAATAATACACCTTATCTTAAAGATGATAAGGTAGTTTTAGATGTATCAGTACCAGTAGAAAATAATTTAAAAGATATAGAGTTAGTTAGTAATGATAAGGGTTTAACATTTAGTAATTAAAATATGGAGGAAATATGATTAATAGAATCTTAATGGAATTGTATGATGATTATGAAAAAGGTAATGTTAATAGTTTAATAGAGTTTACTAAAATGACATTACCAAGTGATGGTACTGATAAGTTATTTATTGGCTGTACCTTAATAATGTTTTCAAGAAGTGGTAGTAGATATTATGCTACAAGAGAAGAATTATTATCTATTGTTAAGGTAGTTAAAGAAAAGATAGGTGATAGTAATTACTTAGCATTTTATGTAGATAGAATAAATAAATATTTAAAATATATTGTTAATGATAAAGATGTAGATAAGTATGCAGATTTAATTATTGAGTATTTAGAACAGTTTAAACCTAAATTTCTAGAGTATTTAAAGGAAGATAATAAGAAAAATATTGATAAGTATATTAATAGAATAAAATAAGTATTGACTCTCCCCTTAAGGTTAATGCTATAGTGATGGTGAAAGGAGGAAGACTATGTATAGAATAGGTGAATTTTCATATCTTTGTGAGTGTACTATTAAGACACTAAGACATTATGAAAAAATGGGTATTTTAATACCTAAAGAAGTAGATGACTTTACAGGTTACAGATATTATAGTGAAGAACAGGTTAGTACTTATCATAATATTAAAACTTTACAAGAAGCAGGTTTTACCTTAAAAGAAATAAAGAATATTCTTGATAATCCTAAAGATAATAATATAGTTAAAGAAGTTAAGAAACTAACGGAAGAATATCAAGATAAGCTAAAGAAACTAGAAGAGATTAAAAATAAGTTAAGAGGGGGTACTTATATGGAATTGATTAATAATCCTAAATTTGTAATGATAGGAGAGTTTAAAGAGTTAAATATAAGAGATGAATTTAAGAAAGAGTTAGATGCTATTGATAAGAAAGTTAATGAAAAGAGTTATACTAATCTACCTAGTGTTTTAATTAGTTATGAAGTAGGTTTTAAAGAAAGTGATATTACTTGTTTTATAGGTAGAGTCTTAAATGATGATTTAAAAACTAATTATGGCTTTATTAATAAACTTCAAAGTATGGGATTAGAAGTATTAACTGATAATGTTGTAGAAACTTTATTACATACATCTAGTAATGATGAGGTAATAGATGCTTATAAAGAAATGATTAAGTATGCAAATAATAATAATATTCAAATAAGAGGAGAATTTATAGAAATATATAATGGTGATAAAACAGATATTTATGTAGAAGCTTACGATTTAACTAAAGATAATGAAGATGCTTTAATACATATGAAAAAATTAGAAGAGAAGTTTAAAACTACTGAACCTACTTATGATTCTAAATATGTTGGTAATTGGATATTACAAGGGCAGATAGTAGAACCAGATAAATTATTTAATCCTAACAAAGAACATTTTATGCCTGATACTAAGTATAAAGAATTAATCTTATATAAAGATGGTACAACTAATTATGACAATGTAACTTGGAGAGATGATTATTTAATTATAGAAAATAATGGTAAAATAATAGATAATCGTTTATATCAAGAAACATCCAAAGATGGAACTAGATATTTAGGAATATTTATGAATGATATAAATATTAATGCAAGACCTTATAGATATTACTATAAAGAAGAGAATAATGATTAATTCTTTTCTTTTTTTTGTTGTAGTTATTAAAACAAGAATATATAAAGAGTTAGAAACTAAAGTTAAAGTTTTTGAGTACTAATTTTAATAAATAATAGAGAATACTGTAATAAAATTTACATATTCTTTATTTTTACTACATGTGTTCTATCTTTATTAAATGTCTAAATAAATTATCTTATTATCATGTCCTTCTATTATTTTAACCAGGTCATTAAATTTTAAGAAAAAGGCCCTTAATATCTTTCATAATCAATCTTCATCTGCTTAAACATTAACATAAATTTGATAAATTATATAATAATAAGAAGAAAAATATTGATAAGTATATTGTAAGTACTTATAATAATTAATTGAGGTGAAGATGTTATGGATATTAAAGAAAAAGCTAAACTATTTGCTATACAAGCACATATGGGACAGATTAGAAAAAATGAACCAGATAAACCTATGATTATGCATCCTATTAGTGTTGGAGTATTATTGGAGTCGTTTGGTTATGATGATAATGTTGTTGCAGCAGGATATTTACATGATGTTGTAGAAGATACGAAATACACTATAGAAGATATAAAGAAAGAGTTTGGCAGTGATATAGCTTCTTTAGTTATGGGTGCAAGTGAACCAGATAAATCTTTATCTTGGGAAGAAAGAAAAAAACATACAATTTTAGAAGTTAAAAATTTACCTTTTAGAAATAAATTAGTTGTTTGTGCTGATAAAATTAATAATTTAGAAGATTTATCTTTAAAATTTCAAAAAACCGGTAATAGAGATTTTTCTAATTTTAAAAAAGGAGAAGAATCTCAAAAATGGTATTATACTAATGTTTATGAAAGTTTAGTCAATAATGAAAATGAAAATTTACCTATTTTTAAGAGATTAAAGAATGCTTTAGACGAAGTGTTTTATGATAAAGAAGATTTATATTTAAAAGATGTTATCTTCGCTGATAATGAAGATTATTATGTAAAATTAAAGAAGTTACATGCTATGAAAGTGGAATTACAAAGATTAAAGTCACTAAGTTCATTAGATAAACCTTTTGTTATTGAATTTAGTGGTACACCTAGAACTGGAAAAACAACTACTATTAATAATTTGTATGATTTCTTTAAAAAGGGTGGTTTTGATGTAGCATTAATTGAAGAATTTACTACTTCAAAATACTATAAAGAATATTTAAGAGATAAACTTAAAGGGATGTCTTTAGGTGATAGTAATATTATTATTTTAGATGAAGTATATAAACAATTAAACAACGCTCTTAAGTTAGATAAAGATATTATATTAATAGATAGATCAATAAATGATAGACAAATATGGAACTATAGAAGATATAAAAATGGAGAAATGCCAGGTGAACAATATTTTGAAGTTAGAGAGAAATATAAAGAAATATCTAAAGAACTAATTGATTTTCTATTAATTACTTTTACTAATCCTATAACATCATTAAAAAGAGATTATTTATCTAGTTTAGCTTTAGAACAAAGAAGTTTTTTAAATGAAAAGAATATAGCTGATTATAATAGTTGTTTACATGACTTGCAAGAATTATTTTCTGAAAGTGTTGATTCATTTTATTTGATAGATACCTCTCATATAGATATTAATGATGTTGCAAGTAATGCGGCATTTAATATTCTTCCAGTTATGCGTAAAAAATATATTAAATCGTTTGAGAGAAAATATAATTTATAGTATTATCTTCTTAGATGGTTGGACTTATATGTAGAATAAAGATAATAATATATAAAAGTTGAAAAGTAATTAAGGAGATTATACTTATGGAATTTGTTGATATTTACAATGACAAACATAAAAAATTAAATTATACTAAAGATAGAAAAGAGTTAACAGAAGGAGAATTTAGACTATCTTGCTTTATATGGATTATTAATGATAATGATGAACTCTTGATATAACAAAGAGCTTCTACATCTAAAAAATACCCTAATTATTGGGAAACAGTATCTGGTGGTGCTCTTTTAGGTGAGGATGCAATTACAGGGGTAATTAGAGAGTTAGATGAAGAATTAGAAATACAAGTAAATAAAGAAGATTTAAGATTTATTGGTTCATATGCTCGAATAAATGATTTTGTTGAAGTGTTTTTATTAAAATCTAATATTAATATAAAAGATTTAAAATTACAAGAAGATGAAGTTCAAGACGTTAAATGGGTTTCTATAAAAGAGTTTGAAAGTATTATAGAAAGCGGTAATGGTATTGATACGGGATATTTTATCTTTAAAGAATACTATGAAAAGTTTTATAATAGATATGTAGTATTTGAAGATAGCAAACCAGTTTTTAAGAAAAAAATATAGTAATTGAAATTTTAAAAATTATAATTTTTAAAAGAGGTGAAAAAATGAAAATATGTTTTGTTCATGAAGAATATCCTGATGAAACTAATTTTGGTGGTATTGCTACATATCAAAAAATTATGGCTGAATATTTAGCATCTCGTGGTAATACTGTATATGTTATCGCTAGGTCTTTAAGGAGAGATTCAGAAGAGATTATTAATGGTGTTCACATAACAAGAATTTTTGTTGATAATTATGAGACAAAAAACGGTGCTAGAAAATATCGTCAAAAAATATGTAACATTTTAAGACAAATGCAGAGTGAAGAAAAAATAGATATAATTGAAACACCTGATTGGAGTGCCAGTACTGTTTATTTTGAAAAATATAGAAAAGTTCCTTTAGTTGTTCGTTTACACACACCTTTAAAAATATGGTTAAAATATAATAATAATGAATTTGGTGTTCTAAAAAATCAAATGCTTAAATGGGAAAATCAAATGCTAAAAAAAGCTGATGTTTTGACTTCATGCTCTTCTATATTAAAGGAAATGATAATTAGTGAGTATAATATATCTAATAAGGTTATAAATGTTATTCCTAATCCTGCAAATATTGTAGATTTTTATTATGATAATAAAATAAAAAAAGAAAATAGCTTGTTGTTCGTTGGTAGTTTAGAAGAAAGAAAAGGTGTTGTAGTTTTAGCAAAAGCTTTAAATTTAGTATTTAAAGAAAGATCAAATATCAATATTATTTTTATTGGTAAAGATACTGTTAGAAATCATAAAAATATTTCTACTAAAAAACTAATTTTAGATATAGTAAAAAAAGAGTATCGTGATAAGATTACTTTTTTAGGACAAATTGCAAACAAAGATTTAAACAGATACTTCAATGAAGCTCGTGTCGCAATTTTTCCATCATTGTTTGATAATTTTCCATATGTAGTTTTAGAAGCGATGGCAACTGGTATTGAAATTGTAGGAAGTAAAAACTCAGGTATGGTAGATATGTTAAATAATTATGATGAAATTTATGATACTGGCTCATATGAAGATTTAGCAAAGAAAATTATAATACAGTATGATAACTCACTTAAACATCCTGTTAATATGAAAAATATTAAAAGAGTAAATGAATTATATAATTGTGATCTAATATGCAATAAAATGTTAGAAATATATAATAAAGCTATTGATAATTATAATTTTAAAAAAACTTTAGAAAAAGTATTATATAATATAACATCAGAAAACAAGATAAATAAATTTGCAAGGGAGAAAAAAGGAGTGTCTAATAATGTTTATAAAGTTATAACTACTACTAAAGAAACTTATATTATTAAAAGATATTCGCATAATTACGATTTTTCTATCTCTAATGCTCTTTATAAAAAATATATTGAAAATGATATTAATATAATATCACCGATTAATTCAAAAATTATAACAATAAATAGTTATAATTATAATGTATTTAGATATATAAAAAGCAACAAAATAAATAATATAATAGATATAAATTATATATGTAAATTATTAAATTGTAACAGAAAAATAGAAAGTAAATCATTGTTAAAAGAAAAATGTTTAAAATATTATAATTATTTAAAAAAAGATAATACTTCAAAAAAATTAAATAAAGAAATAGATTATGTTCTTGGTGTTTTCGAAAGATTAAAAGACAATGCTTTATTAAATGAAAAATATCTTAATCACGGAGATATATCTAAAAGTAATATCTTGCAATCTAAATGCAAATCATATATTATAGATTTTGACGAGGCAACTGTAAGTTCATTTTTGTATGATTTTGCTGTTTCTATTATTAAATTGTATACATTTAACAATCGGATTAAAACTAAAGAATATTTATATATAAGAAATTATATAAAGAAATGTCATCCTCAATATAAGGATAATGATTTTTATGAAATGGTAGAAATTTATCTGTGCAAAATATTACTTGAAAAGTTTTACCTTTATAGAAAGGGAGAAATAAATTTATTTTCCAAAAGACAATTAAAAGACAATTATAAAAAATATCTTAAAATTCTAATAAATTTTGAAAAGAGATGTGATTTGTATGAATGATATTATTGCAGTTATGGGACCAAGTGGTGCAGGTAAAACAACACTAGCCAATAACTTAGTTTTAAAAAATAGTGTCGTTATACCTAGACATACTACAACTAGACATCCTAGGAAAGATGATGAGCAAGGATTTTATAGATATTTAACACATGATGAATATAGTAAGATGTATAATGAGGGCCTTTTTTTAATTTCATCTGGAGATGGAAAAAAAATAAAAAAAGAAACTGGAAATTTCTATGGAGTTTTAAAAAGTGATTGTTTGGAAGCTTTTGAAAAAAGTGATATAATTTTATTGTTTACTTCATATAAGGATATTTTGTCTTTAGTAAATTTGAATAAAGCTGGATTTAATGTTAAGATAATCAATTTAACTTTTACAGAAATTGAGAAAAATATGAGGAAAAGGCTAGTTGGTAATTCTGAGAGAGAACATACTATTGAAGATATTAATAGCAGAATAAAATGGGCTTTAAAAGATTCAAGTGATTACATTAATGAGTTACAACTTTATACTGATATTACTGTTTATACTGATATTAAAAATATTGAAGAAACTTATCAAGAAGTTTGTAAAAAACTAAAGTTAAAAATTTAATGAAATGGAAGTGATAAATTATGGAATGTTGGGATTTATATGATAAAGATAGAAAAATACTTTCAAAGAAAGTAACTAGAGGAGAGACATTATGTGATAACGAGTACCATTTAGTAATAAATGCCTGGATAAAAAATAAAAATAATGAATTTTTAATTACTCAAAGGTCAGAAAATAAGAGTCATCCTCTAATGTGGGAATGTACTGGAGGTTCTGCTTTGGCAGGAGAAACATCTAAGGAAGCAGCAATTAGAGAAATAAAAGAAGAGCTAGGAATAGAAGTGGATTTATCTAAAGGAATATTAATTGGTAGTACAAGGAGATATTATAAAGGTTGCCCTGATATACTAGATATTTGGCTATTTGAAAGTGATGTTAGTTTAGAAGAAATAAAAATTCAAGAAGAAGAAGTTTGTGATTATGCATGGTCTAGTATAGAAGAGATAAGAAATTTACTTAATCAGGGAAAATTTGAGGCAAATGCTATGTTTGAAAGAGTACTTAATATTGTAGAAAAAAAACAGTACTATTATATAGGATTTAATGCTAATAATGCTATATGTAATGAGAATTTTTTTGATGGTTCTATAACACTTTATCCAAACAGAGAGAAAGGTAATCATTTTTATAGTAGTAAAAGATTAGAAGATAGAAGTAGTAAAAAATTTATGGAAAGTTATAAAGAATATATATTTAAGACTGCTAAAGATATACAGTCTAAAAATAGTAAGTCATATTTTTTATGTTTTAATGAAAAAATTATTGAGTTGTGTAAAGATATGCGAGATATAAATATATTAAATGATGTAAATTCTAAAATAAAATTTAATTTAAATAATAAGTTTGAAACAAGAAGACTAGTAAAAGATATAGTTCCGATATTAGACTATATATGGTTAGATAAAAAACAATTAAATTATAGTAATTTAAAGGAAATGCTATGTTGTGATGAGTTTGTAGTACAAGGAAATATAGGCGCTGGTGGGGATAATACATATCACATTAAATCAGAAAGTGATATCAGTAAAATAAATGATAAAGCTCTAAAATATTGTGTTTCTAAATATATTAAGCACATTCCTTTAAATATGACTGTTGTTATTAGTGATTATGAGATAGTATATTTACCAATATCAGCTCAACTTATTTCTTTAATAGATAAAAAATATAAATATGTAGGTGCTGATTTTATAAATCCAAATACATTAAATAAAAAAACTATAAATTCTTTGAAAAAATATTCGGTAGATATTTCTAATAGAGTAAAAGAAATGGGGTATAGAGGAGTATTAGGTATAGATTTTATTTTGGATAAAGAAGGGAATATTTATTTTATGGAATTGAATCCTAGGTTCCAAGCTTCTTCATTCTTAATAAGCAAATATTTAGAAAAATATTGTAACACTAATATTGCAGAACTTCATTATTTAGCCATTTCTAATAAGCCACTTGGGAATAATTATTTAGAGAATATAAATGCTAGTTTTTTAAACTGTAATAAGTTACAATCATTTGATAATTATAGTGATTATGAAATTATAAATAATGGATATTTTGAAGAAAATTCTTCTTCATATTATAGAAAGATATTTCATTATTCACTTATAAATAATGCTGATTTTGAGCATTTGGATGATTAATATAATTTACTTTTATTTGAAATTATGATATTCTTAATATCGATTTATACGAGGAGGTAGTATTATGATTTATGATGAAGCTTTTGAAGAAAGAAAATTAGAAGAAATATTAGAACAATATAAAGAAGTATTAGAAGATTTAAAGCTAGTAATAAGATCACTTCCAAGTAAATATCAACATAATCCTGAAGTTTTAGATGCTTTACTTAGACAGTATGAAAATAAAGAAAGAATACTAACTGAAGGATTAAAGAAACCATACTTTGCTAGAATAGACTTTAAAGATGAAAAAGAATTTGAGAGTATGTGCTATATTGGTAAAGTTGGTGTTACTGATTTTGATCAAAATATTGTAACAGTTGATTGGCGTGCGCCTATTGCATCTTTATATTATGATAGTAATTTAGGTAAGACTTCATATAAAGCACCAGAAGGTATTATAAATGGTACTCTTAGTCTAAAAAGACAATATGATATTGAAAGTGGTAAGTTAATTTCTTTTAATGATGTAGATACTGTCGCTAATGATGAGATTTTAAGACCATATTTAAGTGTTAATGCAGATAATAGATTAAAAAATATAGTTAGTTCTATTCAAAGTGAACAAAATGAAGTTATTAGAAAAGATTTGACTGATAATATAATAGTCCAAGGTGTAGCAGGTTCTGGTAAAACAACAGTTGCCCTACATAGAATTGCTTATCTTGCCTATAACTATCGTAATAAAATTAAATCTAATCAATATATGATAATAGGACCTAATAAGTTTTTTATTAAATATATATCTTCTGTTTTGCCAGATTTAGATGTAACAGACGTACCACAGCTTACTTATGAAGAATTTACTAAAGATTATTTAGGAGAAGACTTTTCGCTTGTTAAAGAAAAAATTAGTAAAACCACATTTAATGCTAATAAATTTAAAATGTCTTTAGATTATAAAACAGTTATTGATGAGTATATTGATTATTTAGAAAAAGATAAAGTACTACCTCTTAAAGATTTTTATATAAAAGATTTTAATATTTTACCAAAAGAAGAAATTAGAAAAATTTATGAAGATATTGATGATAGATATATAACAGATATAGAATCAAAAATAGAAAGAACTATTTTAATGGCTAGTACTTATTTAAAAAATAATCAAGATAAGATGATAAAAATGTTAATGGCACAATGTAATGAATTATTAGATAATGCTAAAGATAGTAAAACAAAGGCTACTATAAGTAAAACTTATGCCCAAATAAAAAAAGAATTAGAAAGTAGTGGACTTTCTTCTAGTTTAAGAAAATATTTCACTTTTAGAAGTAAGAAAACAACAGCCTTATATGGTGATATGATTAAATCTATAGAAAGGTATCATGAAAATAATGATGTAAAAGAAATTAAAGATAATGAACCAAAAGAAAAAAGTACCTTTACTTTTGAAGATTTACCTGGTTTGGTATATTTACATTATTGCCTTCATGGTAGTGGCGATTATAAAGATTATAGACAAACTGTAATAGATGAAGCTCAGGACTATGGAATTTTTAATTTCTATGCTTTGAAACAAGTATTATCATCTAGTAGTTTTAGTATTTTTGGAGATTTAGCACAGTCTATTTATGATTATCGTAGTATTGATAATTGGAGCGATGTAATAAGTCAGAGCTTTGATAATGATTGTAAGTTGGAATACTTATTAAAAAGTTATAGAACAACAATGGAAATTATGAACTCTGCTAATCTTGTTCTTTCTCATATTGGTCTTAAGACTGCTACTCCTGTTATTAGACATGGGGAAGATGTAAGATACCTAAAGATTAAAGAGAATGACTATAATAGAATATTAGAGAGAGTTAACTTATTAAGAGAAAAAGATTATCAGTCTATCGCTTTAATAAGTAGAAATACTGATGAAGCAAAAGAAATAGCAGATAATTTAGCAAAGCTAGGTTTAGATATAAAAAGTATTGGTGAAGATAATACTGATTATGATAGTGGTATTTGTTCTTTATCAAGTGAATTATCAAAAGGATTAGAATTTGATGCTGTTATTTTAACAGATGCTTCAGAAGATAAATATTCATCAAAAGATAATACTGATATGAAAAATTTGTATGTTAGTATGACTAGACCTTTACATGAATTAGAAATATTATATGATGGAGAGTTGACTCTTCCTTTAAAAGAAGAAGTAGGTAAAACTTTAGTAAAATAAAAAAAATAGAAAGTACAAAACTGTACCTTCTATTTTTATTGTTTTTATAACTAATAAGATTTACCCCAGATAACCATATCTTTAGCTTCTTTACCACAGCATATACATTTATCACTTATATGTTCTTCATTAAATGGTATACATCTAGAACCTGCACCAGTTATATCTTTAATTTTCTCTTCACATTCTTCACTACCACACCACATAGCTTTTATAAATCCTTTATTATTTTCAAGTTTTTCTTTCATTTCATCTAAAGTAGTAGCAGTATAAATATGACTATCTAAGAATTCTTTAGCTCTATTATACATATCTTTTTGCATTACTTCCATAATTTCTTTAACTTTAGAAGTTACTTCATCTAACTTAACTTCATATTTTTCCCTGTTATCACGTCTTACAATAGTAACAGTACCTTTTTCTAAGTCTTTTGGACCAATTTCAATACGAAGTGGTATACCTAATATTTCAGCTTCACTAAATTTATATCCTGGAGTTTTTAAAGATAAATCTATATCAGTTCTAATATCTTCTTTCTTTAACTCCTCTAATAATTTATTAGCTTTCTCAAGTACACCTTCTTTAGTTTCATTAATTGGTATAATCCTAACTTGAGTAGGTGCAATTCTTGGAGGTAGAACTAAACCACTATCATCACCATGTACCATAATAATAGCACCAATTATTCTTGTAGATAAGCCCCATGATGTTTGATTAACTACTTCAAGTTCATTATTTTTATTTAAGAATTTAATATCAAAAGCTTCTGCAAAACCAGTTCCAAAGAAGTGACTAGTACCAGATTGTAAAGCTCTACCATCATGCATCATCGCTTCTATTGTATAAGTTTCTTCAGCACCTGCAAACTTTTCACTTTCTGTTTTTCTACCTTGAATTAAAGGAATTGCTAAATCTTCAGTAACAAAATCATAATAAATTTTTAACATCATTCTAGTTCTTTCCATTGCTTCTTCACGAGAGGCATGAATAGTATGACCTTCTTGCCATAAAAATTCTCTACTACGAAGGAATGGTCTTGTTGTTTTTTCCCATCTTAAAACAGAGTTCCATTGGTTATATAATTTAGGTAAATCACGATATGATTTTACTTCTTTATTCCATAAATCACAGAACAATACTTCTGAAGTAGGGCGAACGCAAAGTCTTTCTTCTAAAGGTTCATTACCTCCTTTTGTAACCCATGCAACTTCTGGTGCAAAACCTTCAACGTGATCTTTTTCTTTTTGTAGCAAATTTTCAGGTATTAAAACTGGTAAATAAACATTGACAACTCCAGTTTCTTTAAATCTTTTGTCCAAATTATTTTTAATATTTTCCCAAATAGCATAACCATTAGGCTGATAAATTAAAAATCCTTTGACACTAGAATAATCACATAATTTTGCTTCTTTTACTACATCTGTATACCATTTAGCAAAGTCAGTATCCCTTGCCGTTATTTTTTCAACTAATTTTTTATCTTTACTCATTTTATTTCTCTCCTTTATATATTAATATACATTATTTCATTACCATGTTCTTTAATAATTTTTACAACTTCATCAAAATCTAAAAACACAGTAGCTTTATTAGTGTTAGGGTGAAATCCTACATTCTTTTTTCCGATTAATTCTTTATCAAAAACGAAAATTACATTTTTATCTTTATTATTAACTACCCCGAAGGGAGAAACATACCCTGGTTCTAAGCCAAGATATTTCTTTAATCTCTCATCACTAGCAAAACTAAGTCTAGTACTACCAATTTTATTGGCTAAACTTTTAATATCTATATTTTTTTCGTGGCCACAAGATAGGGCATAATGAATCTTACCATTTGCATTTCTTAAAAATAAATTTTTGCAAACATATCCCTTATCTAATAGTCCTAGTTTTTCCATATCATTTATTGTATGCACTTCTTCATGATTTATTAAATTGTATTCTATATTTTTATTATTTAATAGTTCAATAATTTCATTCATAAATATCACCTGCATTTTTAATTTTAAGTTAATACTAATGGTTAAATTTTACCATAGATATTAAGAAAAAGCAAAAAATAAATTTTGGTTTGACAAAATTTTATTATAAGATATAATAAAACCAGAAAGGAAGAAAATGGTGATATATGGGGTTATTTGTTAAGAATACAACGTTTGATGATAACGATGATGAGATAGAAATAGGTAGTGAAGTAGTAATAAAAGATAAAGGAATAATAGGGGTAGTAGTAATGAGAATAGGTAATCTTTATCAAGTAGAAGTAGAAGATGAAGTTAAGTCTTATACTTATAATGAGATAGAGAAAAAATAAGGAGAAAATTATGAATATAAAATATAATGTTGAAAAATTACTAGATTTTGCTACTAAGAAGTTTAGCATAAATAGAAAAAAAAGTAAGAAAATTATAGAAACTAATAGAAAAGTAAATAAAGCTTTAGAAGAGATAGACAAATATAGAAACTATTCTTGGGATCAAGATATTGAATATCGAAATCTTGATAATTTTAATAAGGAAGCTTTATATTATCGTGGTAATACTATAACATTTAAAGAAATGTTTTCTAAGCGAGATAATGTTGCAAAATCATTAAAAAAGATGGGAATAAAAAAGGGAGATACAATACCAATTTGTATGTCTAATACTCCTGAGTTTGTCTATACTATAATGGCTGCTAGTAAGATAGGTGCTAAAGCAATGATATTTGGCGCAAGTTTTGATAAGGAATATTTAAAAAAAATGCTTAATGACTGTTCGAAGAAAGCTATAATTATTACAGACGATAATTATGAAAAAATAAAAGATATAGTTAAAGAAGTAGATTTTGAACATAAGATAGTAGCATCATTAGCAGACTCTCTTCCTAACGGAGTAGATCCATATTATGATTTAGATAAAGAATTTAAAGATTTTTCTAATAAAGCTAATGAATTTAAGAAAGAAGATGCAAATATCTTCACTTTTGCAGATTTTGAAAATTATGGAAAAGATTATAAAGGAACAATTATAGAAGAAGTTCATTTAGATGATGAGTTTTTAATAACATTTACGAGTGGCTCTACTAAGAAAGGTCTGCCTAAACAAATTGTTCATCCTCATCGTAGTTTAATAACAATGGCAAGATTCCATGATTCAGATTTATCAGGTTTACCACCTATGAAAGATGTTAGAATGTTAGCACATATTCCAACATATTCAAATACAGATGTTATAACAAGTATATCTGATCCTTTATCACAAGGCTGTAGTGCCGCTATGGAACCTATATATAATGTAAAATTTCATAACAGATCACTAGTAATTAACGAACCAAATGCTATTCCAGCAACAACAAGTTTCTTATTACATTCAGCTAAAACTTTTGAAAAAGAATTTCCGGGCAAGAAATTAGAAAACTCATATATAGTTATAGCAGTAGGAGAACCAACTAGCAAAGGAGAAGAAAAACTTATTAATAAATGGTTAAGAAATGTAAAAGCAGGGACTAAAAGAGTTCCATTCCCACTTTCTCCAGTAACACTTTCGTTAGGGGGAGGAGATTGTGAACATGGAGGTATATATTTTACGTTATTCCATAACTTAAGACAAAAAGCATCACTTTCTAAAGAAACTTATGGACTTACACCATTTAAATGTGTTGAACAAGTTATTTTAGATGAATTCGGCAATCATATCACTGATGGTAGAATAGGACATTTAGCAGCAATTGGACCTACCACTATGAAAAAATATAATAATAATGAAGAAGCTACTAATGCCTTTTTTATACATGATGCCTATGGTAAAAAGTATGGTGATTGTAAAGCTTGGGCTCATATTACAAAGAAAGGCAATATCATTATGCATGGTAGAATGGGTAGTGAATTTCATTTAAGTGATGGGACTAAAGTAGCTCCATATGTAATTTCTGAAAATATTCAAAAGGATACTAAAAACATTTTATCTTGTGAAGTTGTTAATGTTATGTCAGAATATGGAACAGAAATTCCTATTGCACATATAGAAATACAACCAGATAAAATGAATAAAAATATGGCTAAAATATTAACTAGTATAGAAAAAAGACTACAAAAGCAAATGCCTAAAGAATTACTAGATAAGTTATTATATAGAATTCATAGTAATGAAGAATCATTTGCTTTGACTGGATCTGGCAAAAGAAGTATTTTAGCTTTAGAAGAAGAAGGAATTTCTGATAAAAACTTTAAAGTAATACTTGAAGATGATATTGTCTGCTTAGATTTTAATATAGATAAATATTTACAAGGAATTAATCAAGAAGAAAAAATAATAACCAAAAAATTAGTTGGATAAGAACGACAAAATTCGTTCTTTTTCTTTTATATTTTTAAATATAGTGATATACTTAAAAAGAATAGGAGTGGTTATATGACAACGGGATTATTTTTTCCAACGTGTGCTTTATTTTTTTCAATTCTTCTAAATATAATATATTTTTCAAAAGAAAGAGTTAAAAATGAAGAAAATAAACTTTATCAATTTTTAGTAGTAAGTAATCTTTTTGCTTTATTATTTGAGTATGCTTGTACTTATTTTTCAAATAATTACATTCCAATTGTAAGTGATATAGTACTAAAAACATATTTGATTTTATTATTGGTTTGGATAAGTATATTTATTATTTATATGATATATATAACGAAAAAAAGTCACAAGATTTTAAAACCTTTTTGGATAGGTGCTATTAGTGTTTTTGCTATTTCTATTTTATTATTTCCACTTTCTTTTGAACAAACAATATATGGACCAACAATAACGGGTGTTTCTGTAAATATTGTTTATTTAGCAAGCTTTAGTTTTATTACTATATGGGTTGGTGTATGCTTTGTAAATAGAGGTTTTTATTTTAATAAAAAAATTATTCCTGTAATGGTATATATAATTTTAGGTATGATTACTTCTGTAATTCAAAAAATAGTACCAGGACTTTTACTTATAACTCCAACTGAGACTTTAATAACCTTTCTTATGTATTTTACAATTGAAAATCCAGATGTTAAAATGATAGAAGCTTTAAATATTGCTAAAGTACAAGCTGAAAAAGCAAATCAAGCCAAGTCAGAATTTTTATCTAATATGTCACATGAAATAAGAACACCTCTTAATGCTATTACAGGATTTGCCCAAGCTTTAAAAGAAGAAGAAGATTTGCCAGATAGGGTTAAAGAAGATGTTAATGATATATTAATGGCAAGTGAGAGTTTACTTGAAATAGTTAATGGTGTTTTAGATATTTCTAAAATAGAAGCTAATAGATTAGAGATAATAAATAATAATTACAATCCATATAAAATATTTAATGATTTAGTTGTTTTAACGAAATCAAGAATAGGAGAAAAGCCAATAGAATTAATAGTTAACATAGATGAGACTATTCCTAAAGTTTTATATGGTGATCATACAAGGGTAAAACAAGTAATATTAAATATTTTAACTAATGCTGCCAAATATACGAAAGAAGGTCATATAGAATTTAAAGTTAGTTCACTAATTAAAGGAGATATTTGTAGACTTATTGTCTCAGTTGAAGATACAGGTATTGGTATAAAACGTGATAAAATAGATAAACTGTTCAATAAATTTGAAAGACTTGATGAAGATAGAAATACTACTATAGAAGGAACAGGACTAGGGCTTGCTATTACTAAGAAATTAGTACAATTAATGCACGGACAACTTGTTGTTCAAAGCGTTTATGGTAAAGGTAGTAAGTTTACAGTTTCAATAGATCAAAAAATCGCTCCATCAACAGTTAAACTAGAAGATACATTAGAAGTTAGAAAAGAAGATTTACAAAAAGATAAAGATATAATAGGTAAAACAGTTTTAGTTGTTGATGATAATAAATTAAATATTAAAGTTGCTACAAGGCTTTTAGAAGATTATGGTATTAAAGTTGATAGTTGCCTAAGTGGCTTTGAATGCCTTGAAAAAATTAAAACAATAAAATATGACTTAATTTTTATGGATGATATGATGCCTAAAATGAGTGGAACAGAAACATTCCATAAATTAAAAGAAGATCCTAATTTTAATACGCCTGTCGTTGTTTTAACTGCTAACGCTATTGCCGGTATGGAAGAAAAATACCTAAGTGAAGGCTTTGATAGTTATCTATCTAAACCTATTGAACGTAAAGCACTTGATAGTGTAATAAATAAGTATTTAAATAACGAATAATTTATGCTATACTTTAAAGTATAGGAGGGTATTATTATGAGAGATGTAAATTTACTTATTAATAATGGTGTAAATGTTAAAAAAAGTTTAGAATTGTTTGGAGACATGTCAACTTATGATGATACATTGGGCGACTTCCTTCAAGACATTCATGAAAAGGAAGCAAAAATTAAACAAACTAAAGAAACAGGTGATATGGCAAATTATGCTATTTTAGTTCATGGCCTAAAAAGTGATGCTAAATACTTTGGCTTTGACACTTTAGCTAATTACGCTTATAACCATGAAATGGCAAGTAAAGAAAATAATATGTACTATGTTACAGAACATTTTGATGAATTAATAACTGAGCTCGATCGAATTGTCCACTTAGTTAAGCAGTATTTAGGAATGGAAGAAATTGGTACTGCTACTACTTTTGTGGCCCCTAAAAAAGATCGAGCTCTTATTGTAGTTGATGATTCTGCAGTTATTAAAAACTTTATTAGTAAAATATTTAATAACCAGTTTGAAGTATTGGTTGCAAATGATGGAAATGAAGCTTTACAAATGATTGCCAACAATCAAGGGTTAAAGATAGTAGGAATGCTCCTTGATCTTAATATGCCTAACTTTAATGGTTTTCAAGTATTAGAGTATTTTAGAAATAATAATTTGTTTGATCTTATTCCTGTTTCAATAATTACAGGAGTAGGGAATGATGAATTAGTTGCTAAAGCCTTTAATTATCCAATAGTAGATGTATTAAGAAAACCATTTAATGAAAGAGATATAAAAGAAGTAGTAGAAAAAACTATTCAGTATGCTCATTAATTTGAGTATACTTTATTTTTGGAGGAAGAATGAAAAAGATAGATAATAATACTTATGAGATAGAAAACAGTGATGTAAAAGGTTTATTAAAAAGAAGAAATATAGACTCTAATAAAGGAGATTTTGGTAAAGCTGGATTATATGGTGGTAGTATAGAGTATTCAGGGGCCTTAAAGCTTTCTTATTTATCATTATCATCTCTTAGAAGTGGATGTGGTATTTGTAGAGTCTTGGTAAAGAAAGAAGTATTACCTTTACTTGGCCCTAATATTTTAGAGCAAACATTGTGCGTATTACCTGAATATGATAATAATTTTTATGATAATTTAAAAGACTCTATTAAAGATTTAGATTCTCTTGCTTTTGGTATGGGATTAGGCAATGATGAACATTTAAAGAATATTTTAACATTTCTTATAAAGAATTATACTGGTAACTTAATAATAGATGCTGATGGCTTAAACACTTTATCTATAATAGATTTAAATATTTTAAAAGAAAAGAAATGTAATATCTTATTAACACCTCATTTAAAAGAGTTTTCTAGACTAATTAATAAATCTTTAGAGGAGATAAAAAAAGATTCCTTAAACTTAGTTAAAGAATTTGCTAGTACTTATAAAATAACTGTCCTTTTAAAAGGACATACTACTATTATATCTAATGGTTCAGATACATATTTAGTAACAACAGGATGTCCTGGAATGTCTTCAGCAGGCAGTGGAGATGTTCTATCAGGAATACTTGCAGGACTTCTTGCATATCTTCCATTTAACCTTTTAACAATATCTACAGGTGTTTTAATAAATGGTATGGCAGGTATAGAAGCTGAAAAGAAAAATACAGATATATCTATGATAGCAAGTGATACTATTAATAATATAGGTAATGCTATTAAAATAATTAGAGAGGGTAATTAACTATAGGTGGTATCTAATCATTGTTTCTTATTCTAAATCGTAAATAATCACTAATTGATATACCAGTTATTTTCTTTTCTATTGACCCTTTTATTTGATCTTTTTCTTCGTATAAATAGTATGGACTAATTAAGTTTTTAATCTTTATATCTTTTGCAAGTATTATTTTTTCTATATATATTTAAGTTTATATATCTTCTAAAGATAAAAAACAGCCCTAAGACTGTTTAATTTTATAAATGGTGTCCACGACGTGATTCGAACACGTGACCGATCGCTTAGAAGGCGATTGCTCTATCCAGCTGAGCTACGCGGACATTTAAGACATTAATAATATATAACAAACATTTATCTTTTGCAAGTGTTTTTTGAAAATTTACATTATATTTTGTAAAAAATGTTCTTTTCATTGACTAAAAAACGTTAAAAGCTTTACAATAATAACAAAGAGGTGTTTTCTATGTATTCAAAATATAATCGTAAACATAAAATGAAAAGTATTATAATTATTGCATTCCTTTTAGCATTTGCCATAATCTCTACATATTTAATATATCATAATTTTTCTAGTGAAAGAGAACGTGATATAGATACAGGAGAAATGGAAGTAGTTTTTCATAGTAAAGATGGTAATAAGATTAATTTAACTAAATTTACCCCTGTTACAGATGCAGTTGGTTTAAGTTCTACTGAATATGGTTTTACTGTTAAGAATAGTTCTAATAACAGCGTTAGTTATAAAATAATATTAGAGTCTAACGATAATAGAATTACTAGAGATGATTGTCTTAATAAAACTATTCCTAAAGAACTATTAAAATTAAGTCTAAGAGTAGATCATCAAGCACCTAAAGCTAAAATACTTAGTGAATATCAAGATAACGTACTATACGAAGATACCTTAGAAGCGAATAGTAGTGAAGATTATTCTATTAGAATATGGGCTATTAATAATGATTTTGTAATAGATAGAGATAGTCATTATCATGCTATTATAAAAGTAATAGAAGAGGGGTAATATTATGTTAAATAATAAGGGGTTTGCTATTTCTACAATTTTATATAGTCTTTTGATGATGGCTACTTTAATTTTGTTTTTGTTAGTTGGAACATTAAGCTTCGAAAGGAGAACGACAACTAACCTTGCTAATGACATTAAAGATGAGTTAAATAGTTTTGTAAATGATGATGATAATCATATGAATGCAATACTTTCTAACGTTAAACTAAACTACCAAGTATATATAAGTGGTACCGGTTGGGATGATCCTAAAACTGATGGGGAAACTGCGGGAACAACTTCTCAGTCAAGACCAATCCAGGCTATGAAAGTGGCGATAGAAAATCAAAGTAGTTTGAGTGGTGATATAGAATATAGAGCCCATATGCAAACTTATGGTTGGCAAAATTATGTCAAGAATGGAAATACAGCAGGACTTATTAATGAAGAAAAAAGACTCGAAGCTTTTGAGATTAGATTAACTGGTGATTTAGCTAATTACTTTGACATAGAATATCGTGCCCATGTTCAAAATATTGGTTGGCAATCGTATGTTAAAAACGGTACTACAGCAGGTACTATAGGTAAGTCATATCGTATAGAAGCAATTCAAATAAGACTTGTTCGTAAAAAATAAAAAAGTTAGCAAAAAGAGTTGACAAGTGCTAACTTTTTTCATACAATATTATTGGCAGTGAGAAAAGTGGAATGCTAAATACATTTAAACTGCGCCTAGGAGGTAGTTATGCTTAGTGAAAGACAAAAGAAAATCTTAAAATTAATTGTTGAGTCTTATATTAGACAAGCTAAGCCTGTTAGTAGTAATCAAATTTGTAAAATACTAAAATGTTCTAGTGCTACCATCAGGAGTGAAATGGCTGATCTTGAAGAATTAGGATATTTAGAGAAAACCCATACTTCTAGTGGTAGAGTACCTAGTGAAGAAGGATATCGTTATTACGTAGACAATTTAATGGAAGCTAAGAAAATGAATGGAGAAGAAATGTTAAAATTACAGATTATTTTCCATAATCAATCATTAGAATTAAGTGATTGTATTAATAAAAGCTTACAAGTTATTTCAGATATGACTTCTTATACTGCTGTAGTCTTAGGTAAGGCAAGTCACGAGAACTTACTAAAAGAAATTAGAGTTGTTCCTCTTGATGCTAATCATTTAATAGTAATAGTAGTTACTGATAGAGGAAAAGTGGAACATAAAAATATTACCTTAGATAATGTTAGTACTGAAGATATTAAAAAAACAGTAGAACTTATCAATAATTTAATAGTAGGTACACCTATTGATGAAGTTAGTACTAAGCTAGAGTTTGAGATAAAACCTATTATCTCTAAATATGTAGAACAACATCAACAATTATATAATGCTATTTATAATGTCTTCAATGATATTACTAATACTGATATTAATGTTGTAGGTAGAACCAAGTTCTTAGAACAACCTGAGTTTGATAATGTTGATAAGATTAGAGATTTATTTAAGAAGCTTGATGATAAAGAAATACTAAAGGAAATAAAAAAAGATGACTCTAATAATATTGAAGTCTATATAGGTAGTGAGAATAGATTAGATGATGATGTTACTATTATTAAGACTAACTTTAAAACAGATAGTGAAGAAGGTACTCTTGCTATCATAGGACCTAAGAGAATGGAATATGATAGAGTTGTTAGTATTTTAGAATACTTAAAAGAAAATATAGAAGGGTAGTGATTAAATGGACACTAAGGAAAAAGAAGTAAAAGAAGAATCTTGCGAGTGTGGATGCAAAGATGAAAATAAAACTTGTGAATGTCATGAAAAAACTAAAAAACATGATAAGCATCATGAAGAGATAAAAAAATTAAAAGAAGAATTAGATGAAAAAAATAAAGTAATCGATGAGTTAAATGAAAAGATTAAATATCATCAAGCTGAACTTATTAATTATCGTAAAAGAAAAGAAGAAGAAGTTAGTAACAGATTAAAATATGCTAATGAAGATTTAATTAAAGAGCTTATTTTAATACTAGATAACTTTGAGAGAGCTATTAGACTTGATGATAATAATTTAAGTGATGAGTTATCTAAATTCTTAAAAGGATTTAAGATGATGTATGCAAGCTTTGATGATGTTTTAAAAAAATATGGCTTAGAAGAAATAGAAGCAGAACACTTAGAATATGATCCTAATACTATGGATGCTTTAATGACAGATAGCGATAAAGACTTTAAAGATAACGAAGTTCTTGAAGTATTACTTAAAGGTTATCGTCTTAAAGATAAGGTTATTAGACCTGCTTCTGTTAGAGTAAATAAAATAGAAGAAGAAAATAATGATAATAATGAAGAAGGAGAGGATATAAATGAGTAAAATAATTGGTATTGATTTAGGTACAACTAATAGTTGTGTCTGTGTACAAGAAGCTGGGGAAGCTAAAGTAATCCCTAATAAAGAAGGAGAAAGAACTACTCCATCTGTAGTTGCTTTTACTAAAGATGGTGAAAGAGTAGTAGGTGCTGCTGCAAAAAGACAAGCAATTACTAACCCTAATACAATTTCATCTATTAAAAGATTAATGGGTACTGATAAAAAAGTAGAAGCAAATGGTAAAAAATATACACCAGAAGAAGTATCTGCAATGATTTTAGGATACTTAAAAGAATGCGCTGAAAGCTACTTAGGAGAAAGTGTTACAAAAGCTGTAATTACTGTTCCAGCATATTTCAATGATGCGCAAAGACAAGCTACTAAGAATGCTGGTAAGATAGCAGGACTTGATGTTGAACGTATTATAAATGAACCAACTGCTGCTGCTTTAGCATATGGAATAGATAAACAAGATAAGAATCAAACAATATTAGTATACGACCTTGGTGGTGGTACATTCGATGTATCTATTCTTGAACTTGGTGATGGTGTTGTAGAAGTTAGATCTACTAGCGGTAATAACCATTTAGGTGGAGATGACTTTGATGAGAAGATTATAGACTATCTTGTTAGCGAATTTAAGAAAGAAAATGGAGTTGACCTTACTAAAGATAAAATGGCTATGCAACGTCTAAAAGAAATTGCTGAAAAAGCTAAGAAAGATTTATCTAGTATGAATAGTACACAAGTATCTGCACCATTTATCTCACAAGGAGCAGATGGTCCACTTCACTTAGATATGACATTAACTAGAGCTAAATTTGAAAGCTTAATTAGTGATTTAGTAGATTCTACATTAGAACCAGTTAGAAATGCCCTAAAAGATGCAGATCTAAAAGCTAAAGACTTAGATAAAGTAATCTTTGTTGGAGGTTCAACTAGAGTTCCACTTGTATATGAAACAGTTAAGAAAGAACTTGGTATGGAACCATCAAGAGAAGTTAATCCTGATGAAGTAGTTGCTATGGGTGCTGCTATTCAAGGTGGTGTTTTAACAGGAGATGTTAATGATATCGTTCTACTTGATGTTACACCATTATCACTTGGTATTGAAACATTAGGTGGAGTTATGACAGTATTAATTCCAAGAAATACAACTATTCCAACAAGTAAATCAGAAGTATTCTCAACTGCTGCAGATAATCAACCTGCTGTTGATGTACACGTATTACAAGGTGAAAGAAGTATGGCTGCCGACAACAAGACACTTGGTAGATTCCAACTTACAAACATTCCACCTGCACCAAGAGGAGTTCCACAAATTGAAGTTAAGTTTGATATAGATGCTAATGGTATTGTTAATGTTACTGCTAAAGACCTTGGTACTAACAAAGAACAATCTATTACAATTACATCATCTACAAACCTTTCTGATGAAGAGATTGAAAAGATGAGAAAAGAAGCTGAAGAAAATAAAGAAGCAGATAAAAAACGTAAAGAAGAAGCTGACCTTAAGAATGAAGCAGAACAACTTGTATTCCAAACTGAGAAATCATTAAAAGATTTAGGAGATAAAGTTGATAAAAAGGAAAAAGAAGAAGCAGAAGACTTAATTAAAGACTTAAGAGAAGCTTTATCTAAGAATGACTTAGATGATATTAAAGCTAAGAAAGATAAACTACAAGAAAAAGCTATGGCACTTGCTACTAAAGTTTATGAAAATATTCAAAAAGAGAATCAAGCAAATAGTAATACTGATAATAGTAGTGATAATGCGCAAGATAATAATGATGTAAAAGACGCTGATTTTGAAGAAAAATAAAATAAAAGAAAGGAAAGATAAGAAGTAGTGCTAGCATTAGGACTACTTCTTGTTAATAATAATTATGGATAAACTAATAAAAAGGGAAGAAGTAAAAAAGAGCGATAAATGGGATATAGAAAGTGTATATAACACCTTAGATAAATATAATAAAGACTATGATATAGTTAAATCTAATATAATTAAACTAAGTAAGATGCAAGATACATTTTTAGATAATAGTAAAAACTTTAAAGAATTTCTTTTACTTGATAGTGATACTTCAAGATTAATAGCAAAACTTTATACATATGCCGCTCGTAAATATGATGAAGATACAGGAAACTCTACTTATCAAGAACTATATGGTAAAATTAATAATTTATATCAAGAATATGGAGAAGCTACTTCTTTTGTAGTACCTATGATCTTAGAAAAAGATAAAGATACTATTATTAACTATCTTAATAAAGAAGAGAGCCTTAAAGATTATAGACATCAATTATTAGATGTTTTAAGATATAAAGAACATTCTTTATCTAAAGAAGAAGAACATATAATATCAGCTTATTCCAAAGTCTTAGATAGTAGTAGTGATACTGCAGACTTCTTAATGGATACAGATATGAAATTTGGTATGATTAAAGATGAAAATGATAAGGAAGTAGAACTTACTTCTAGTAACTATAGTACATTATTAAGTTCTAAAAATAGAAGAGTAAGAAAAGATGCATTTATTAATTATCATAGAGTTTATGGTAACTTTAAAAATACTTTAACATCAACTCTTGCCTCTACTTGTGAAGCCTTATCAGTATCTAGTAAACTAAAAAAATATAATTCAAGTATCGAAGCAAGTTTATTTAATGATTTTATTCCTACTAAGCTTTATGATAACTTAATAAAAGTAGTTCATAATAATTTACCTAGTCTTTATAAATATTATGATGTAAAGAAAAAAATACTTGGATTAGATGAATTTCATTTATATGATGGATATGTAAGTACAGTTAAAAGTATAGATAAAAAATATAGTTTTCGAGAAGGAGAAAAACTAGTTAAAGATGCTTTAAGTATTTTAGGTGATGAATATAGTAAAGAGTTAGATAAAGCTTTTACTGATGGTTATATTGATAAATATCCTAATCTTAATAAAAGAAGTGGGGCCTATTCATCAGGAAGTTATGATACTAAACCATTTGTCTTACTTAATTATGTAGGTGAATATAATGATGTATCAACCCTTGCTCATGAATTAGGACATTCTATGCATACATATTTTTCTAATCATTATAACTCTTATGAAACATCAGACTATCCAATATTTCTAGCAGAGATAGCATCAACTGTAAATGAGTTATTACTTTCATACTATATGGAAGATAAAGCTAGTACAAAAGATGAGAAACTTTTTATTTTAAATGAAAGACTAGACTTATTTAAAGCGACAATCTTTAGACAAACTATGTTTGCAGAGTTTGAAAAATATATTCATGAGTTAACAGATAAAGGAGAAATATTAACTAGTGATAATATCTGTAACTATTATTATGAATTAAATAAGTTATACTTTGGACCTGGTGTTGTAGTAGATGATGAAATTAGATATGAAGCTTTAAGAATACCACATTTCTATACACCATTTTATGTTTATAAGTATGCAACTGGTTTATCTATAGCAAGTTATATAGTTAAAAATATTTTAAATAATACTCCAAACTTTAAAGAAAAATATTTAGAGTTCTTAAAGAGTGGAGGTAGAAATTATCCTTTAGAAGTATTAAAAATTGTAGATATAGATTTAACTGATACAAAAGTGTTTGAAGAAGCACTAGATATGTTTAAAGAAACATTAGATAAATTTATATCTTTAAATAAATAATAGAAAATCTCTAGAAAGGAAGTGTAGTATATGGCAACTAAAAGAGATTATTATGAAGTCTTAGGGGTATCTAAAACTGCTAGTAAAGATGAAATAAAAAGTGCCTTTAGACGTCTTGCTAAAAAATACCATCCTGATATAAGTAAAGAAGAAAATGCTGAAGAGAAGTTTAAAGAAGTTCAAGAAGCATATTCAGTTTTATCTGATGATAATAAACGTAAAGCCTATGATCAATTTGGTCATGCAGGTGTAAATGGGCCTGGAGCAGGTGGTCCTGGTTTTGGAGGATTTGGTGGAAACAGCGCCGGCTTTGGTTTTGATGCTAGTGATTTAGGTGATATCTTTGATGACTTATTCGGTGGCGGCTTTGGTTTTGGAGGCTCTAGTAGTAGAAGTCGTGGTAGTAGAGCAAGACGCGGATCTGATATCTTAATGCAAGTAGAACTTTCTTTTGAAGAAGCAATCTATGGTTGTGAGAAAGATTTTGATTTAGATGTAGTAACAGAATGTGATAAATGTAGTGGTTTAGGTGGATTCCACGAAGAAACTTGTAAAAGATGTCATGGTAGTGGTACTATCACAAGTGAACAAAGAACAATACTAGGATCATTTATGACAAAAACAACTTGTCCAGAATGTAATGGTAAAGGTAAAACATATAAAGAGACATGTAGTAAATGTCATGGTAAAGGACAAGTTAAATCGCGTAAGACTATTACTGTAAGTGTTCCAAGTGGTATTGATAATGGTGAAAGACTAAGAGTTCCTGGTAGAGGACATGCAGGAGAAAATGGTGGAGCATCAGGTGACTTATATTTAGAATTCCATATTAAAGAACATAAATATTATGAACGTGATGGCCTTGATATTTATCTAGAAGTACCTATTAATATGGCAGAAGCAGTACTTGGTTGTAAAAAAGAAATACCTACAATCTATGGTAATGTTAAACTAAATATACCAGGAGGAATTGATAGTGGAGATAAACAAAGACTTAAAGGTAAAGGTATAAAAGATTCTTCTAGTAGAAGAGTTGGTGATATGTATGTTATCTTTAAAGTAGTTACTCCTAAAAAGTTAGCACGTGATCAAAAGAAATTGTTTGAATCCCTTGCTAAAACAGATTTAGATGATAGTGAAATAGATAGGTTTAATAAATTTACTAAAAATAATGATTAAATATATTCATAAAAAGTTACGAAAACTCGTAACTTTTTTATTACAATTTTTTGTTGCTATCTAGAGATTAATATGCTACTATAGTTATAGGAACATTTAATAGTTGAATCTAACCAGTGCTAAGCCTCAGAAAGGAGGCTTATAATGAACAAGAAGGATTTTTTAATTCTATCTTTAGTAATTATGCTATTTCTTCAAGAAATTTTAATACTCTTTATGATTTGCACCTTAAAATAGAAGAATCCACCTAACTCAAGCGAGGTTTAGGTGGTTCTAATACAAAAAAACAATTAATTAGAGGCACACTCAACACGCGAATATTAAGTGTTCCTTTTATATTGTATGAATTTTTTTCTTACATATACATCTTATCACATAAGTATCTTTTATACAAGTATCAAAAAAGAAATATTGAATAAAATATTTGACATGTACATAAAATAATAGTATATTAATAACATCAAAACATTGATGAAAAGAAGTAACTATTTTAATCTTTTATAGAGAGCTTGTGGAAGGTGGAAACAAGTAAAGAGAGAATAGTGAATAACATTTCGGAGTGCTTAAAGAAATTAAGTAGACTAAGCCGGGTGCAAACCGTTACATTTGCTAGATTTGATAGAATCGAAAAGAGTGATTATAAAGTTAATATTCCTTTATAATAAATTGGGTGGCACCGCGGAAGACTAGTTTCGTCCCATAGTACTATAAGTATTATGGTATCGGACTAGTCTTTTATTATTTATTAAAGGAGATGATTTTATGTTAGAAGTAGGGAATTTTAAAGGAGTTATTTAAAAATATTAAATTATCTAAAGAAGAATCACATCGTATAGAGATGACTATGAAAGCTTTTGAGTTTTGTGATTCCTTGGAAAAAAGAGGGATACAATATGATTATTGTATCAGACATAAAGAAGCGACTGGCTGTGTTGATTATAGTAGATGGGAAGATTATTTAGATGAAAACTATGCTGTTGGCAAACACTTATTAGTTCAAGAAAGAAAGGGGAATAAGAATAAATATTTAGTTATAACAGATAGTTCTAAACAGGTAGATTTAAAAGCTTTAAAAGAAGAGCTTTCTTGTCATAAATTAGAGTTTGTTAGTCCTGTAGATATGGAGAATCTGATTAATGCTACACCTGGTAATGTTTCAATATTTAACATGATATATGATGAAAATAAAGAGATTAAGTTAATAATAGATGAAGATTTATTAGAAACTAGTGAAGTAGCTTTTCATCCTTTATACAACGGTATGAGTATATTTATGCCTCTATCTGAATGTTTTAAATTTCTTAATACTATAGGAAGAGAGGCTAAAGTTATGTCTATTCCAGTTAAGAAGGAAGAAAAAGTTTTAATAAAATAATAATAAATGTTATACTAATAAAGAAGGAGAGGAAAAATTATGGCAATAGATGCAAAAAAATTATATGATAGTATCGATGAATATATGGATAAAGAAGTTACATTAGAAGGATGGATTAGGAATCATCGGAAACAAAAAGAGTTTGGTTTTATAGATTTTTCTGATGGCACATGTTTTAAACATATTCAAGTTGTTTATGATAATAAGTTAAAAGATTTTGAAGAGATTCAAAAATATCATGTTGGTAGTGCAATTAAAGTAGTAGGAACAGTAGTTAAATCACCTAAAGAAGGACAGGACTTTGAAGTACAGGCAAGTGAAGTTATATTACTAGGAGAGTGTCCAGAGGATTATCCAATACAACCTAAGAAACATTCAAGAGAGTTTTTAAGAGAACAAGCATATCTTAGACCTAGAACTAACTTGTTTCAAGCAGTATTTCGTGTTAGAAGTGTAGCAGCTTATGCTATCCATAAATATTTCCAAGATAGAGGTTATGTTTATTTTCATGCTCCATTAATAACTGCAAGTGACTGTGAAGGAGCAGGAGAGATGTTTCATGTTACATGTTTTGATTTAGAGGATGTTCCAAAAACAGATGGAAAAGTTGACTATAGCAAAGATATGTTCTCTAAACCTGCATCATTAACAGTATCAGGGCAATTAGAAGCAGAAACATTCGCTTTAGCTTACAAAAAAACGTATACTTTTGGTCCTACATTTAGAGCAGAGAACTCTAATACCAAAGTACATGCTAATGAGTTTTGGATGATAGAGCCTGAGATTGCTTTCTGCGATTTAGAAGGCGATATGGAAATAATGGAAGAGATGTTAAAATATGTAGTTAGCTATGTATTAGAACACTGTAAAGATGAAATGGAATTCTTAGATAAGTTTGTAGAAAAAGGACTACTTGATAAACTTACTAAATTAGTTAAATCTAAATTTACTAGAGTTACTCATAAAGAGGTTATAGACATATTACAAAAAGCAGATGTTAAATGGGAGTTTGAGCCTATTCAAGGAGAAGATATCGCTAAAGAACACGAAAAATATATCACAGAATATTTTGATGGACCAGTATTTATTACCAACTGGCCTAAAGATATTAAAGCTTTCTATATGAAACAAAATCCTGATGGTGCGACTGTTGCAGCAGTTGACCTTGAAGTACCTGGGGCAGGTGAAATAATGGGTGGCTCTCAAAGAGAAGAAGATTATGACAAATTAGTTGCTCGTATGGATGAGTTAGGTATGGATAAGGAAGAACTTGACTGGTACATTAACCTACGTAAATATGGTGGTTGTGTTCATTCAGGATTCGGTATGGGCTTTGAGAGACTTTTAATATATTTAACAGGTGTAGAAAATATAAGAGATGTTATACCATATCCAAGAACACCTGGTAACTGTGAGTTTTAGGAGGTAATGTATGGATAATTTTCTTCTAAAAATAATTGATGAAAATGGTGAAGAAGTTTGGAATGATAAATTTAAATTTGGTTATGTTCATTTAGATAGCTTTAGAAAATTTGCTACTAAAAATAATCTTAGTATTTCATTATCTACAGATGAGGCATCTGCCTTATCTGTAGCATCTATCAATTATATATCAATATTAAATTTAAGAGTAGGATATTTATTATATTTGCCAGAAGCTTGTAGTAAAGAACAAATAAATTACCTGGAGAATGTTTTATCTTTCTATAAAGAAGAAGAGAAGAATAAATATATAGAAGTTGCAATTTTTTCTAAAGAGCCAGTATACTATAATCATAAAAATTATAGAGACTTAAAGATTGAAGAAGAAATAGATATTTTAGAGGGTAGAAAGAAAAATAAAAGTATGGTTACGGAACTTTTAGAAGAAGAACTTAAAAAAAAAGAGATAATTGAATCAAAGAAGAAGTGATTTTAGTTATATCTATATTTAGTAAAGAAGGCATCGTTTGATGCTTTTCTTTGGCTTTTAATTTAAAATGACTTATAGTATAATGTAATAAAGAAGAGGTGACTAACTTATGCAAGATAAATATCATTTAACAAAAGAACAAAATATATTTTTAGCGAAAAAAGTGTTAGTATCTAACATCTATAATAGTGCAAGACTTGAAGGAATTAATACGACATACCCTGATACTAAAACAATTTTAGAGGGGGTAAATGTACCTAGTTTAAGATTAGATGAAATAAATTGCATTTTAAATTTAAGGGATGCTTGGAATTTTACTCTTTCTAATATAGATACTGATATTACACTTGATTTTATATGCAAAGTAAATTCTTTTGTGTCAAGAAATGAATCTTTAGAATGGGGTGTTTTAAGAACAGGTAAAGTTGGTATAAATGGAGTAGATTATATTCCTGATATTCCTAATAGAGAAGATGTTATTACAAATATAAACGAGATTTTAAAAGAAGAGAATATAACTAGTAGAAGTTTAAACCTTATGCTTTATTTAATGAGAAGTCAAATATTTTGGGATGGTAATAAAAGAACCGCTATGATAGTTGCTAATAAACTCCTTATAAGTAATGGTTGTGGTATTATTTCTGTTAAGGAAGATGATATAAATGAATTTAATAAACTATTAACAGAGTATTATAATACTGGTAATAAAGATAAGATAATCCCTTTTCTATATGATAAATGTATATTTGGATTAGAATTAAATAACACATAGAAGCAAATCTATGTGTTATTTAAATATTTAAGTATATTATTTTTTAAATATAAACATTCATTTGTGTCCTTAACATTAAATGTTTTTATAAAGGTATTGATGACATTATCAATAGTATTTTCAGTAATAGTTTTTTTACTTGCATCTAAATTTAAGTCATAAATAAATGCTAGTATATTAGCAAGTTTATCTATAGCAGTTTTTCGGTTTCTTAAATCAACTAATCTATGACTATCAAAATCTTCTTTAACTTTGGGATTTAGTTTAGCTCCTTCTACATATGGCAAAATATAAAAGTCTTTGATATTATTATCATAGGTAGCGACATAAAATATATCTAATTTATCTGCATCTCTAATCGCTTTACAAAACAGTTTTTCTTTAGAAGTTAATTCATAATTTAAATTCATTTTATTATGATATTTAACTGCTTTATAAATAATATTATCATACTTATTATCATCTATAAATTTTCTAATAAGATTATCTTTGAAAAGAATATCCACACCTAAATCAGCATGGTCTATAGTTTTACTATCAACAATAGAGTTATATTTTTTCATTTGAAGAAATCTACCAATATCATGTAAATAACCAATTAATACTAAGAGATTTGTATCTTCTAAAGAAAGATTAAGAGCTTTAGCGATTTTTTTACAATTGTCTTTCACTCTTAAAGTGTGTTCATACTTTCTTTTAATAGTTATATTATTTAAATCAAACTTACTAACATAATCTTTAAAAGTCCTATCTACATTTTCTAAATCTATCATATTCCATTTCCTCCTAAAATATAAGAGTCTTTAATATTCTTTGGGTATTCTTAAAGTTATACTTTGCTACTTCTTTTAACTTCTCTTCTCCATACTTATTAACAAGTTCTTCACCAATTTTATCAACTTCACTTCCTGCTCCTTTAGGAAGAGGAAGACCTACCTCATCACATAATTTATCAAATTCTTTTAAAAATATATATCTACTAATAATAGAAGCAGCCCCAACAGCAAGGTTCTTATCTTCTGCCTTTTGAACGAAAGTAATACCTCTTTGAATATTAGGAACATCTTTAATATAATCATAGTATCTAGCTTCTCTTGCAAATTCATCGACAATAATATAATCAACATCAGGTTTTAATTCATTGATTATCCGATAAAGTACTTTATTATGCATAACAGCCTTTATCTTATTCATATTTAAATCCTTACTATATTTTTCATTATATTCTTTATTAGTTAAGATAATAGATCTATAAGGAATTTTTTTAATAAGTTCAGGTGTTACTTTTAAAATAAATTCATCAGTTAATTTTTTAGAATCTCTTATTCCTAAATCTTCTAAGTGCTTTACATTATCTTTACTTACATAAGTAGCAGTTACAACAATAGGACCAAAGTAATCTCCTGTTCCAACTTCATCACTACCAACAGAAGAACAATTATGATATATAGAATCTTTTTCCTTCTGTTTTTCTTTTTCTTCTTTTGTATTAGATAAAAAAGTCCCCCACAGATTAGCATCTACATCAGCACTTGTTCCTTGAAACATAACTTTACCAGATTCATACATTGTAATAACAGTATCTTCATCTTTCGCTTGAAATACTACATAAGGAATCTTTTTATCACGCATTTTATCTTTATAATATTCAATCATTTTTTGTTTAACTTCTTCATTTACTTTAATAACTACGTTCATAAATTAATCTCTCCTTAAAAATATTATAGCATAGTTTTAAAATATAGTTTATAATAATTATAGAAGGAGTGTGGTTTTATGAGCCCAAATATATTTAGTGTAATTATAGTATTACTTATCTTACTTTGTGGAGTCTTAGGAAGTAAAAGAGGAATACTTAAAGAATTAGTAGTAATCATAGGAACAATTGTTGTCTTTGTATTATCTTTCTTCTTAAAAGACTTTGTAGCAGGTTTCTTCTGTACTTATTTACCATTCTTTAACTTTAGAATACCTCTAGGTAATTTAATTAGTTTAAATATTATTTTCTATCAATTAATAGCATTTTTAATATTAGTTATAATATTTAGATTAATATTACAGATACTAATAGATGTAACAGGTATCTTTAGTAAGATTATTAATGCTACAATTATACTTGCACTACCTAATAAATTATTAGGATTTATTGTAGGACTATTAGAAGGATATATCTTAATGTTTATCATTCTTAATGTTATTGCCATACCTATGAGTGGTAGTAAGTTATTCATGTCTTCAGGTGTTAGACAGTTTATTGTTAATGATACACCAGTACTTAAAGATTCATTAGGTGGCTTAAATTATGCAATTGAAGATGTACTTAGTTTATCTAGTAAAGATGATAGGAATACTAATGATTTAAAAGTCATAGATATTATGTTAAAATATAAGACAGTATCAGTTGATTTTATGGATGATGTTAAAGAAACTGGTAAACTTGATGATATTTCAGGACTTGATGATGTTATAAATAAATATAGGGAGGAATAATTATGAATTATTTAGAAAATGTAGATGATTTTGAAAATTTAATTAAAGAAGGAGATGTAATAGTAGATTTCTTTGCTACTTGGTGTGGACCATGTAAAATGTTAAGCCCAGTGTTAGAAGAGCTAGCAGAAAAATTTCCAAGAATAAAAGTAGTTAAAGTAGATATAGACCAGTTTGATAGTTTAACAAGAGCACATGGAATTATGAGTGTACCTACTTTAGAAGTATATAGAAATGGTACTTTAATAAAAAAAGAAGTAGGTTATCATAATCTAGATGAAATAGTATCTTGGTTACCAAGGGACTAGTAAAAACTAGTCTTTTTTCTTTGATGCAACTAAAAATTTACATAAATTAACTAAAAATTGGTAGGACGCAACCAAGTTTTTTGGTAAATTCTAAACAGAGGTGAGAAATATGAATTTTGCTAGTAATTTGCAAAAGTTAAGAAAAAAAGCAAATATGAGTCAAGAAGCATTAGCAGAGCTTCTTGATGTTACAAGACAATCTGTATCTAAATGGGAAAGTAGTGTAACATATCCTGAGATGGATAAATTAATATCTATATGTAAAATATTTAATGTAGATATGGATACCTTAGTAAATGGAAATGTCCTAGAAGAAAAGAAACAAGAAAAAGATAGTACTATTAATACTAAAGATCTATTAGATAAATTTAATACTTTAATGAAAAAGATAGTTTGTCTTTTTGAAAGTATGAGTTTTAAAGAAATAATAGAGTTTTTAGTAACAGTATTTCTTTTAATAATTATTATCTTAATAGGCACTATTCCTAAAGATATTATAGAAAACTTAATTGGTACTAATCTTTTATATGGTATTACTTATGTAGGACCTACACTAAATACAATATTTAGATTAATAGTAGATATCTTATATAGTGTATTTTCTATCGTTATCTTTATCTATGTATTAAAGATTAAATATTTAGATAGAATTAAGATAAAAGAAGATACTGATAAAGAAATAGTAGCGAAAGTTAAAGAGAAAAGAGTAGAAGAGGTAGAAAAAGTTATTATTAAAGATAATAGTAGTAGTAATTCTCTAACAAGAACTCTTGCTAAGATAATTATTTATATAATTAAATTCTTTATAATATTATTCCTTTTGTTACCACTTATAGGTATTGTAGTACTTGCAGTTATGTTAGGTTTTGAAGTATTATTCGTCTTTAAAGGACTTCCCTTAATAGGAATACTTTTATGGACAACAGCATTACTTATAATTAGTGCTTTATGTTTTGAAGTACCACTTAATTTTGTTATTAATCATAAAAATAATTATAAAAGAGTAATGATAACTTTATTAATATCATTAGTTATAATTATTGTAGGATCAATTATCTTTGCATTTGAATTCTTTTCTTTAACTTATGTAGATGATTTACCTAAGGATGTAAAGACTAAAGAAATAAAAGAAACACTTCCTATGTCTAATGACTTTAGTACAATTGGATATTATCATAATGATATAGAATATGTAACAGATAATAGCTTAACAGATAAAATAGAAGTTAATATTACTTATTATGACTATTTAGTAGAAAGAAATATAGAAGTAGAAGTACATAATAATAATTTATTAATATATGAAGATGGTCCTAAAGAATTTAGTTTTAAGAAAGTATTAGATGAAATAAGTGATGATGTTAATGATGGTAAGATTTATAATTATGATAAGTTAAATGAATATAAAGTTACTATTAAAACTAGTAGTAATAACATAGATATTATTAATAAAAATAATTTATCATACTTTAACGAAAATAATTCCTAATCAAGTTTAGGAATTATTTTTTCATGTTTATAGTTTATTGTTACAAAGTTAGAAATACTATCTAATACTTCTTTAGTAACTTCTATAGTATAAGTACATGACTCTTTATATTCTTTATTTTTAATAATACTATTTTTAAGTAGATAGTTTATTTCTTTTTCATTAGAGTAAGGAAAAGTAATAGATACTTCATATCCATTAATTAAATCTATTTTAAGGGCTTTATTAATAACTTCTTTACAAGTACTAGAATAGGCTCTAATAAGGCCTCCTGGACCTAATTTAATACCTCCAAAATATCTTATAACTACAACTAAGACATTTATTAAGTTTTCACCTTCTAAAACATTTAAAATAGGTATGCCTGCAGTTTTATTAGGTTCACCATCATCACTACAACCTTTATCATCAATTAATTTAAAAGCATAACAATAATGAGTAGCATTCTTATATTCTTCTTTTAATTTATTTAAATTAACTTTAATATCATCAAGAGATTCTATAGGTATAATAACTCCTATAAACTTAGAATGTTTAATAGTTACTTCATAAACTTCTTTTTTAAGTATACTTTTCATAAATACCTCTTTTCTAATATTATTATAACTTAATTTTAAGATTATAGAAAGTAGTGTATACTATATGTAAATATATGTAAATATAAAACAATTTAGTTGCATATCTAATAGTAATTATGTTAAGATCAGATTAATTAAGATAGGTGAAAGAAGGTAAAAAATATGAGCACTGAATGTTTACAAAAAGTTACCTGGGGGGGGGCAGTTTAGTAGTACAATAGTTACTTTCTTTCATTATGACATAAGAACAGGATAATTATATCCTGTTCTTTTTAGTGTTAGAAAAAATAGTGGAGGAGTAATAAGAAAATGAATTTAAAGAAAAAAGAAAATATTATAATAGTAGTGATGTTAATTGTTATGGTAATAGCGATAATAGGAGTAAGTTATGCAGCCTTTAGTTTTAGTAAGCAAGGTAATACTCCTAATAAAATTACAACAGGATCTATTACAATGACATATGAAGAAAGTGATAATACGATAAGTTTAGGTAATGCTCTACCAACAACTGATAAAACAGGTACAACAAGATTAAAAGAAGGAGAGTACTTTGACTTTACAGTAAGTAGTGAAATAACAGGAGATGTTAATATCAATTATGAGATAAGTGCCAAAGAAGTAGGAGAAGGGACAATAGATGGTTCTAATATTAAGTTATATTTAACAAGATTAACTGATGATGGAGAAGAACAATTAATGAGTCCTAAGACTTATAATGAAGAGGCTACATCTAATACATTTACAGGAAGACCAATAGGTGAGATGAGTTTATATACAAGTAGTATGAATAGTAGTGAATCTAATAATTATAGACTTAGAATGTATGTTGATGAAAATTATAATCCTCAAGGAGATGGAGGAAATTTGACCTTTGCAGTAAAAATAAATGTCTATGGAAAAGATAGAGTAGGAGAAGAAGCATCAAAAGTAATTATAGAAAACTTAAATAGTGGAAGTACCTATGATGATGGAACAGATACTTTTATAACAGGAGAAGATCCTAATAACTATGTCTGGTATAGTGGAAAATTATGGAGAGCAGTATCTGTTAATAATGAAGCAAAAACAACTAAGTTAGTAACACAGTGGAATATAAGTGTAATTACATATAATCCAGAAAATCAAACTGCTTTTGAAGGAAGTTATATGGAATCTTGGTTAAATGATACAACAGTAGATGGTTTTCTAGGTAATTTAAGAGATTACGAAAACTTTATTGTGACTGATGCAAAGTGGAATGCTACAGAAACTACATCTTCAAGTAAACCTTCAGAAACCACAATGGTTGAAGATGGGATAGGATTATTAAATTATTATGAGTATGTAATAAGTTATAAAGGAACAACTTATAGTAATGGTTATTTAAATAATGGGCTTATATGGTGGACTTTAACACCATCTAGTACGTCTCGCGTGCGTTACGTTAACAACAACGGCAACGTGAGCAATGGAAAGCCTATCTACGCGTATGGAATTCGTCCATCTATAAATCTAAAATCTAGTGTTAGTATTGTAGATGGTGATGGAACAATAGATAATCCATATAGACTAAAAGGAGATAATGATACAAACCTTGCTGGCACATTACTTAATACTAGGTACAGTGGAGAATACATCCGCTTTGGAAATGATGAAAACAATCTATATAGAATAGTAAGTCATGAAAATGGTGCAGGAACAAAGATTACCAGTGCCGAACCATTAAAGAGTTCTGGAACCTTTATAACAAGTGCTTTTGACAGTAATAGGAATGTAAATTATTCAAGCACAAATACTATAGGAGCATTTTTAAATGGCGACTATCTAACAAATTATGTGGATAGTAGTTATAGTTCAATGATAGAAGATAATACAACTTGGTACCTTGGAACTGTAGAGGGTGGTACATCATATAAATTAGCTAAATATACAGATTCAACAGGTAATAACTTAACATCAAGTACAACTAATGCAAAAGTAGGATTACTTAGATTAGGAGAATTAATGGCAGGTCAATTTGATATATATGGTAATAATACAAATTATTGGAGCTTAACACTATACAGTTCGTCTAGCGTGTGGCTTGCCATCATCAATGGTAACGCAGTCGACTACAATGACCCTTCTTCGGACGCGTTCGGGGCGGCCCGTCCATCATTAAATCTAAAATCTAACGTAGTAATAACTTCTGGTGATGGTACTAAAAATAATCCGTTCACT
Organism: uncultured Bacilli bacterium; assembly: GCA_944331955.1. Lineage (GTDB taxonomy): Bacteria > Bacillota_I > Bacilli_A > RF39 > UBA660 > Onthousia. The sequence continues at coordinate 7,692 of CALVIY010000005.1, read as the reverse complement.
CTAGAACTTGCTAGTTAACAAAACTCAAGAAAAATATTAGATTAACTCTAGTATTTTTTCTTTTAATTTGAAATATTTAATAAATTTAGACCTTTTTCTTTCATTTTTTCTAAGAAATGCTATAATAATATTAGTTTATATGAAGGGCTGTGGTGTCTTATGGATTTTACTTTTAATAGTAAGGAAGAGTTATATCAGATGGTAGAACCTGCTTTAGATGCTAAGAAAAGTGAATTAGATAGATTAGGATATCGTTATATTCATAAAAATGATGTCTGGAATTATTTAATTCTTACTAAATGGAGTAAAGCTCATAATTTGGAACTTAGTGATATAGTTGGTGATATTTTAAACTGTGATAATAAACTATTAGATAAATATCTTAAAGATACTAAAGCTATGAAACAAAATGTTGAAATAATATAAGGAGTATAATCGGAGGTATGTCATGAAGAAAGAAAAGAAAATTAAAGAAAAAAAGATAAAAAAAGAAAGGAAACATATGGCTAAAGAGAAAAAAGCTATGTTACTTAGAACAGGATTACTTGTTGTAATCGCTGTTATAGTATGCTTTTTAGTAGTGCCACTTTTTAAATCATTAAACTTTGGTCTTGATTTACAAGGTGGTTTTGAAATCCTTTACGAAGTTAGTCCAATTGATGGAAGTAAAATGAATAAAGATAAATTAAATGCTACTTATAAAAGTATGCTTAAACGTATAGATACTTTAGGTGTTAGTGAACCAGAAATCACTTTAGAAGGGGATAATAGAATTAGAGTTAAACTTGCTGGTGTTACTAATAAAGATGAAGCAAGAGAAACATTATCTACTGTTGCAACTCTAACATTTAGAGATAGTGAAGATAATTTACTTATGTCTAGTGATGTTTTAGAAGCAGGTGGTGCTAGACTTACAACAGATGCTAATGGTAGACCTGCTGTTAGTTTAGCAGTTAAAGATAAAGATACTTTCTATAAAGTAACTAATGCTGTTAAAGATTATGAAACTAACATTATTGCCATTTGGTTAGATTTTGATGAAATGACTGATTCTTATGCTAATGAAGCTGGTATGTGTGGAACAGATGAAAGTAATTGTATAAGTGCTGCTACAGTAACTGAAGGCTTTGCTAGTGATGTTATTATTCAAGGTAACTTTACCGAAGAAGAAGCTAGTAATTTAGTAGATTTAATTAATTCAGGTAGTCTTCCTGCTAAACTTACTGAAGTATCTAGTAAAACAGTAGGAGCAAGCTTTGGAGATGCAACACTTACAATGACAATGTATGCAGGTATTGCAGGTGTTCTTGCTATCATTATCTTACTAATTGGTATTTATAATTTTGCAGGTGTTATTTCTGCAGTATCAATAGTTTTATATACATTATTAGTATTCGCATCATTTTGGCTTGTAGGAGGTGTTTTAACCCTTCCTGGTATTGCCGCTTTAATCCTTGGTATAGGTATGGCAGTAGATGCTAATGTTCTAACTTATTCTCGTATTAAAGAAGAATTACTTAAAGGAAGAAGTCTAGAGACAGCTTTTAAAAATGGTAGTAAAGCTAGTTTTGGAACAATCCTTGATGCTAACCTTACAACACTTTTAGTTGCCATCATCATGTTCTATCTAGGTGAATCTAGTGTCAAAGGTTTTGCAACTATGTTAATCATTAATATTATTGTAACAATGGTTACTATGGTATTTATTACAAGAGTTCTATTAAAGATGTTTGTTAAGACTAAATACTTTGATAATAAACTTAATTTCTTTATTGGTGTTCACGAAGAAGAAATTAAAGAAGAAAATAAGAAACCAACATATAATTATTTAGGACTTAGTAAATTTTTCGCTGCCTTTAGTTTGGTAGTAATACTTGCATCAGTAGTTATGTTTGCCTTCAAAGGAATGAATCTTGGAATTGATTTCCAAGCTGGTAGTGATATAACTTTATCAACTACAGAAGTTAGTGAAAAAGATTTAAGAGGCGACTTAAAAGAACTTAAATTAGATGAAGTAAGTATTGATATTACTAATAGTGAGACTGATATTAGAGTAAGTGATGAGTTAAAAGAAAATGAAATATCTGAAATAGAAAGTTATTTCCTTGAAAAGTATAATGCTAGTGTTGATATTGGAGTTGTATCTAATGTCGTTAAACAAGACTTAATTAAAAATGCAATATTCTCAATCCTTATCTCATTAATAGGTATTATCCTATATATTACCCTTAGATTTAAATTTAGTTATGGTATATCATCAGTTATCTGTTTAATTCACGATGCATTAATGATGGTAGCATCAGTTATTCTTCTAAGAGTAGAAGTAAATTCTATGTTTATAGCAGCCGTACTTGCTATCATAGGATATTCAATTAATAATACAATAGTAGTATTCGATAGAGTACGTGAAAACTTAAAGAAACGTAATAAAGAAACCATAAGTAAAGATGAACTTGCAGATGTTGTTAATATAAGTATTAAAGAAACACTTACAAGAAGTATTTATACATCACTTACAACATTACTTCCAGTAATTGCCTTGATAATTATGGGAAGTAGAGAAATACTAACCTTTAATGTAGCGATGATAGTAGGATTAGTTGCAGGTACTTATTCATCACTATTAATAGCAGGAAGACTTTATGTATTCTTTGCTAGTAAAACTAAATCTAATAATAAGAAGAAAAAGCAAGTAAAAGAAGTGAGTGAGAAAACTATTAAAGGTATAAATGATTAAATAAAAGAATAAAAAGACTAGAAAGACAGTGATATTATGAAAAAAGACACTATAACAATAGATGATTTAATGGATAAAGTGGACTCCTATATAAAGGATCCTAAAGAAAGAGAAAAAATATTAGATGCATATTATTATGCTAAAGAAAAGCATAAAGGACAGTTTAGAAAGAGTGGAGAAGAGTATATCATCCACCCTTTAAACGTTGCTTTGATACTTACTAGTATTTATGCAGATAGTGAATGTTTAATTGCAGGACTTCTTCATGATGTAGTTGAAGACTGTGATGTAGATATAGATGAATTTAAAGAGAAATTTGGTCTTACAGTTTATAAATTAGTAGATGGTGTTACTAAATTAGGTAGACTTCATTTTTCTACTGATAATGAGTACTTAGTTGAGTATTATAAGAAAATAATTGTGGGAATGAGCGAAGATGTTAGAGTAATTATTGTAAAACTTGCAGACCGTCTTCATAATATGAGAACACTTTGGGCAACACCTGTGGAAAAGCAAAAAAAGAAGTCTAAAGAAGTGCTTGAAATATTCGCTCCTTTAGCCCATCACCTTGGTATTCATAAAATAAAAAGTGAACTTGAAGACTTATCACTTCGTTACTTAAAACCAACCGTCTTTTATGATATAGCAGATAAACTTAATAAGACAAAAGCAGAACGTGATACAACAGTTTATGAGATGCAAGAAGAAGTAACTGAACTATTAAATCTTCATCACATCCCTCATCAGATTAAAGGACGTGCTAAGAGTATTTATAGTATCTATAATAAACTAGATAAAGGTAAGAAATTTAGTGACATTTACGATTTACTTGCACTTCGTGTTTTAGTAGATACAGAACAAGATTGTTATCTTGCTCTTGGTCTAATCCATTCTAAGTTTAGACCACTACCAAAACGTTTTAAAGACTATATCGCTATGCCTAAACCTAATATGTATCAGTCGCTACATACAACCGTCTTTGGTATAGATGGCTATCTATTTGAAATTCAAATTAGAACATATGAGATGGATGAAGTAGCAGAAAACGGTATTGCCTCACACTGGGCTTATAAAGAAAATGGTGGTAGTAAAAAAACTGCTAACCTTCAATCTGTAACTACCCAAAAACTACAATTCTTTAAAGAAATTATGGAACTAGAAAACGATAAAATGAGTAGTGAAGAGTTTGTTAGTTCGGTTAAAGATGAAGTTTTAAATAATAATATCTATGTCTTTACCCCTAAAGGAGATGTTATAGAACTACCTCGTGGAGCGACCCCTTTAGACTTCGCATATAAAGTTCATAGTAAAGTAGGAGAAACTACTGTAGGAGCGATTGTTAATGGTAATATAGTACCACTTGATTATGAACTAAAAAGTAATGATATTATTAAAATAAATACTAATAAAAGTGCTCATCCTTCTAAAGAATGGTTAAATATCGTTAAAACTACAGGAGCACGTAATAAGATTAAGAGTTACTTTAGTAAGAATGAAAAAGAAGTACTAGTAGAGCGAGGTAAAGAATTCTTAGAAAAAGAGTTAAGAAAAAGAAAAATAATACTTAGTGACTTTTACAGTGATGAGAAGCTTAAAGAAGTTTATAAGAGTCTAAAAATAGATAATTTAGATGACTTATACTATGATATAGGTAGTAATAAGCATACTGTTAATAGTGTTATAAATATAAATTATGGAGAAAAAGAAGAAGAAAAACCTAAACTACTTAAAAGTATTGTCAAAATAAATGATAGTGCTTCTGACATAATAGTTGATGGAATAGACAAAATAAAAGTAAGTATAGCATCATGCTGTAAACCAGTTCATGGTGATGATATAGTAGGTTATATTACAAGAGGTAATGGTATAACAATTCATAGAAGTACTTGCCGTAACTTAGCTAGTATGGATGATAGATGTATTAAAGTAAGTTGGGATTCCACACCTACTAATAAATACTATAGTGACTTAGTTATTAGAACAGATACTCTTGATAATAAACTTGTTGATATTACAAGTACTACTATTAAAAATAATGCTAATATTACTAGTATTAAAACTATTAATAGAGATGAATATGTAACTTATGAGATGGAAGTAGTTATTAGAAACTTAAAAGAGTTAAATAAATTAATACTAGATTTAGATAATTTACCATATATTACAAGTGTAGAGAGGTTGATACAATGAAAGTCTTAGTTCAAAGATGTAGTAATTCTAAATGCACTGTTAATAATAAAATAGTAAGTGAAATAGATAATGGACTAATGCTACTTGTAGGGTTTACTGATACTGATAATAAAGATACGATTCTTTGGATGGTTAATAAGATTCTTAATCTTAGAATATTTCCTGATAATAATGGAGTAATGAACTTATCTGTTCTTGATACTAAGGGATCTATTTTATCAATTTCTCAGTTTACTCTTTATGCTGATACTACTAAAGGGAATAGACCAAGTTATATGAAAGCGATGAGGGGAGAGAAAGCTAAACTACTATATGAATACTTTAATAAAGTTTTAAGTGAATATGTTCCTACTAAAGCAGGTATATTTGGTGCAGATATGTCTATTACTTTAACTAATATGGGACCTACTACTATTATGTTGGAGAGATAATTATGTATAAAAATAGAATAAATTATAAATTGTTGAACTTTTTAATATTAATGGGACTTTTATATATTATAGTTACTAATATAGGTACATGGTTTAATATAATCTTATCTATTATTAAAATATGTATGCCTTTTATAATTGCTTTTGCAATAAGTTATGCCCTTAATCCAATGGTTAGAAAATTAATATCTAAAGGAGTTAGAAGATCCCTTGCTGTTACAATAGTAGTAGTAGGTGTAACTGCTATTATCATTACTCTTTTAGTTATAACACTACCACTTCTTTATAATCAACTTGTTATGTTTGCTACTAACATTGGTAAAGTTATAGAAGATATTGGAGATAAATTTAATATAAATTTAAGCTTTATAGCAGATAGTAGTGAAAGTTATTTAAATGAGATAATTAACAGCTTAGGTAACTTCTTAAAAGATGGTTCTATTGATATAGTAGGTAAAACTGCTTCCTTCCTAGGAAAAGTAGTAATAACTTTTGTTGTTGCCATTTATTTTCTAGCATATATGGATAAGATAAGAGTAGTTGTAGGAGATTTTTTAAAACAAGTTAAATATAAGTATTTCCGTTATGTTAAAGCTTTAGATACAGAACTTAGTAACTATTTAAAAGGACTATTAACATTTATGGTAATTCAGTTTTTTGAATATTCCCTTGTCTTTTTAATAGTAGGACATCCTAACTGGTTCTTATTTGGAGTTTTAGCATCTCTTACAACCGTTATTCCATATTTTGGAGGACTTATTACTAACTTACTAGCTTTATTAACCGCATCAGTTATAAGTCCTAATCTTTTTATAGCAACTCTAATTATTTGTTTAATATTCCCACAACTTGATGGTTATGTTATATCACCTAGAGTTTATGGTAAGACTAATAATGTAAATCCATTAATTACTATTATGATGGTGTCAATTGGAGGAACTGTAGGAGGACCACTTGGTATCATTATCGCTTTACCAATATATATTTTAATATCTGCAAGTTATAGATTCTTTAAGAGTGATATTAAAAAAGGTGTAAAAAAAGTAAAAGCCGAACTTAGTTAAATAAGTGTCAAGTATATATGTAAACTTGATAAACTATTAAATTTATGCTAAACTTATAAAAGCGGTAAAGCTAAAAAGAAGAAAGCGGTGTTTGGATTAGATTATGAAAACTTTTTATCCTAATATGGAATTTAATAATATAATAATGCCAATTATAAGTAATGATGAATATCAAAAGACAAAAGAATGTATACACCATGGTATGGATAGATATTCACATATGATGAGAGTAGCATACTATTCCTATATAATAACTAAATTCTGTCATTTAGATTATAAAAGTACAACAAGAGGAGCACTTTTACATGATTTCTTTTTAGATGAGTATGATGAAAAGAAAGCACATACATTAGTAAATCATCCTAAAATAGCTTTAGAAAACTCCCTAAAATACTTTGATTTAAATGATTTAGAGCAAGACATAATTGGTTCACATATGTTTCCTGTTGGTAAGGCTATACCTAAATATTTAGAAAGTTGGATAGTTAATCTAGTAGATGATTTCGCTTGCTTTTATGAAAGAAGTTATGTTCTAAAGGAAAATATGTCAGTAGCATGTAGTATGGTTATACTATTATTCATGGTATTTTTTAAGAGATGGTGATTTATGGATATTAAAGAGTTATTAGATAATAAAGTAAGTTATATTGATATAGATAATTCCTATATTATTCCTAAAGAATATTATACTGATACATCTATTATAGATTTATCTAAGGTTAAAGTATTAGGTAAATTAACTTATCCTAGTGATGATAATTTACTATTAGAAATAGAATGTACAGGTTCTATGACTTTAGAAGATTCTGTTAGCCTAGAGCCTGTAAATTATCCATTTTCCTTTAAAATTAGTGAAAATGTGAGTGAAAGATTAGAAAATGATCAATTTTCTCTTGATATTATTAGCATTTTATGGGAAAATATAGTACTAGAGATCCCTATTCGCTATAGCGAGGTTACTAATTATGATGAATATGTAGGGGATGGATGGAGAGTTATTAGTGAAGATGAAGTAAAGAAAAGTACTAATAATCCCTTTAAAGATTTATTAAAGAAAATAGAGAAGGAGTGATAATATGTTAAAGTTAGATATTCAAATGTTTGCAGTTCCTTTTAGAAAGGTATCAAAAACAAGAAAAAGAATGAGAAGAAGTCATAACGCCTTAGAAGTACCAGGTATGGTTAAATGTCCAAACTGTGGTGAAATGATTAAAGCTCATCGTGTTTGTCCTAAATGTGGAAGTTATAAAGGAAAAACAGTTGTAGATAT